>JBJOOT010000062.1:0-17097 GCA_046051185.1 Pseudomonadota bacterium
GGATGGCTGCAACCGCCTGATTGTGGTCACTACCTAAAGCAAGCTCAGGCAAAGAGACACCCTCAGGTAATTTCAGATCCGATAAATGCAGAATTTGGCCTTTTTCCACATTCAACATATCGACTTCGATATATTCTGGAATGTTTTTCGGCAAGCAGGCAACCAAGACTTCATTGAGGATACGGCTAACTGTACCCCCCCCCACTTTTACACCAACAGCATTTTCTTCATTCGTGAAGTGTAAGGGGATATGAACTTCAATGACTTCATCATCTTTAATCCGCTGCAAGTCAGCATGTAAAATGATGGGCTTAGCAGGATGACGTTGCAGAGCACGTAAAATTGCGATTTCTTTACGATCACCGAAGTTAACAGAAATCAGCTGTGAGTAGAAAGCCTCATCTTGCAGATTACGAATCAACTCATTGTGCTTTAAAGAAATTGATTGCGCGGGCGTGCCTGCGCCATAAATAACTGCAGGCACCTTATTCTCACGACGCAGGCGGCGGCTCGCACCCTTTCCCTGCTCTGAGCGGGCTTCTGCCTGCAATGAAAACTCTTTAGACATAATTCATACTCCAAAATTAATAAAAACTACCGAGTCCGCGACCAGACCCTGTAGCCAGATCAGCCTCACTGATCTTATTCTTCCTCAAACAAAGAGCTTACCGAATCATCACGGTTAATACGTAAAATCGTCTTCGCTAAAATCCCTGCCACAGAAAGCTGGCGGATTCTAGCACATTTCTTAGCATTTGCACTCAAGGGGATAGTGTCAGTCACCACAACCTCATCGAGTAAAGAGCCTTCGATATTTTCAACCGCCTTGCCAGAAAAGACCGCATGCGTGGCATAAGCACAGACACTTAAAGCTCCGCGATTCTTCAAAGCAGCAGCGGCATTACACAAAGTACCACCGGTATCAATCAAGTCATCAATTAACAAGCAATGACGACCTTCCACATCACCGATAATATTCATAATTTCGGCTTTGTTCGGCTCAGGGCGACGTTTATCAATAATCGCTAAATCGACATTCCCTAAGGCTTTAGATAAAGCACGCGCACGGACTACACCACCAACATCGGGAGAAACCACCATAATATGGTCGAGATTCTTCGCAATAATATCGGCCTGCAACACACCGAGAGCGTAGATATTATCCACTGGAACATCAAAGAAACCTTGCACTTGATCAGAGTGTAAATCAATGGTCAGCACCCGATCCACATGTCCAGCAGCCACCATATCGGCCACTAGCTTCGCAGAAATCGGGACACGACGGGAACGCACTCGACGATCTTGGCGGGCATAACCATAATAAGGGATAACCGCAGTAATTCGGCCTGCAGAAGCACGGTAGAGCGCATCCGTAATGACCAATAATTCCATTAAGTTATCGTTCGTCGGTGAGCAGGTGGGCTGAATCACGAAAACATCGCGACCACGGACATTTTCTAAAATCTCAACATGCACTTCACCATCGCTGAAGCGCTCTGCTTTAATTTTACCGAGGGAAATTCCAAGATGATCAGCGATTTTTAGGGCAAGTTCAGGATTGGCATTACCCGCAAATACCATCATTCTATCGTCAGACATGGGGTGTCTCGCATTGAATATAAGACAGGGGGATGGCTGGGCTGCTAGGATTCGAACCTAGGTATGGCGGAATCAAAATCCGCTGCCTTACCGCTTGGCGACAGCCCATCAAAGAATTTTCTAACTTAAGGTGTTTAGCTTTTCATACAAAGGTGATTCACATCGACCTTTGGCTACAAAACCTGACCATTGGTTTGGCAGATTTTTCGCTATTATTTGAGCTGATTTTTCATCATCAAACTCTACAAACAAACAAGCTCCAGAGCCTGTTAATCTTGCCTTGCTTCCTAGCCACTCAAATGCTTTTGCGACTTCAGGATAATTCTTTCTCACCACAGGCTCAAACACATTGGTTGTTTGCCCTGCAAGAAAGGCCGCCATTCTGATGGGTTTGCAGTTTCTTGTCAAGCTATCTGTTGCAAAAATTTCAGCGGTCGAAACATGCACATTAGGATGCAAAACAAAATACCATTTTTCTGGAATACTGACAGGCTCTAACACCTCACCCACACCCTCTGCCCAAGCCGCTTGCCCTCGTACAAAGACAGGTACATCAGCCCCCAAACACAAGCCTAGTGCGGCTAGTGCATCGATTGAAAGCTGACAATTCCACAGCCGATTGAGCCCAACTAGCACGGTGGCGGCATCCGAACTCCCACCTCCAAGACCACCACCCATCGGCAATATTTTGTTTACTTTTATATCAACACCGAATTTACAAGCCATTTTTTGCTGTAATAAACGGGCGGCCTTTACGACTAAGTCATCCTTTTCAGGAACCAACGGCGAGCCTATTGAGCGCGTAATTTGACCATCTGTACGCAGTTGTAAGCTAATTACATCACTATAATCTAGAAACTGAAACAAGGTTTGGAGCAGATGATAACCATCTGCTCGTCGACCAGTAATATGGAGAAAAAGATTGAGCTTGGCAGGAGCTGGTAAAATGAGCGGCTCACTTAGAAACGAGTTTTCCATTCTTTTGCAACTACTTTGGCCTTAATCTGTGCGGATGCTTTTTCTAATTGAATTTTACTAGGTAAAGCCGCTCCATCATTTCCCTCATAACTTGAATAATCAATCACCCAACCCGCTTGTTGTAAACGGGTAGGACGACCCGCCGCATCTAATTTGACATCATCCACGGCCACTGTTGGTGAAGGAATACCTCGCGCCCAATATTGAAGATTTTTTAGTGGCAAATTCATTTTTAACTGTCTTGCCAATAAGCGCTCTGCATCCGTATCTTGATAGACCTTACCATCCGCTGCTTTTAAAGTGACTTGTGAGCCGGTCTCTAAGACGGTTGCCATCAAGCCTCCAGTGAGTGGATTTTTAATCTGCATTTCGTATTGGCTACGGCCACGTTGCGCCCAATCCAAGCCAAATGACCAAGTTTGCTCCCGCAATTGTAAACCAACGCGCCCTTTTAACTGCCATTGCTGCATGTTTACTAACACACGCTGCCGCTCAGTCCAAGCAGCTTCTGCATTGCTCACTTTCACAACTGTACCTGAATCAGCAGGCTTTGGCTGATTCGTACAACCCGCCAAAATCAATGCGCCTGTACATAGCAGGGCTAAGTAAACTTGTTTCATACCTTTCTTCCTTGAAAAACTAATTTGTTTTATCAGCTAAGGCAGCAATACGCTGCTTCACATCGGCTAATTGCTTATCGTCGGGGTATTTTATCAGCATTTCTTTTAATAATTTACGTGCCTCTTCGACTTTACCATTGACAGATAAAACCTCGACTAAATGCGCTCCAATTTCAGGATCAGGCATTTTATCATGCGCTTTACGCAGCCAATCCTCCGCACCTTTAGCATCCCCTTTTTTAAACATTACCCAACCCATACTATCCATTACCGCCGGACTATCGGGGCGTAAATCCAAGGCTTGCTTAATCAAATCATAGGCATCTTGATAGCGAGTGGTACTGACCACTAACATATAGCCGAGTGCATTTAAGGCATCGGCATCTTTCGCATCAAGCTTAATGATTTCCCGCAAATCCTGCTCAGCCAGTTCAACCTTCCCCATCCGATCATAGCTTAAAGAACGAGCATAGAGCATATCGCGCTTTTTACTAGCAAACTCTTCGGCTTGATTAAAAGTATCTATCGCTTTTTGATACTCACCGGCTTCATGCAAGAGCTGCCCCTTAGCCATTAAAGCTGTGGCTTTTTGTTCCGGCACAGTGGCTTTTTCTAATAGGCTATCCAACCAAGCTTGAGCCACTGTCAAACCTTGTTCTTTATGTAATAAAGCTGCTTTACGACCAATAGCATCACGGGCAAAATCACCATTTAAGGCTTCATCATAAGCACTTAAAGCCTCATCAATGCGCTTTTGGCCTTCATAAATCTGAGCTAGAAAATAATTTGCCTCATATTTACGCTCAGGCATCTCCAACAGCTTTTTCATTAAAGGCTCAGCAAACACGAATTCATCTTGCTCTAGATACAATAGACCCAAGGTATATAGAATATCGGCATTATCCGGTTGCTCAGCATAGAGCTGCTTATAAATGGGATGAGCATCCTCACGGCGATCCGCCATAATCAGCATCCGCCCATACTCTAGCTTTAATTCTTGATTTTTGGTGGTTTTAGCATAAGGTTCTAAGGTTGTTAACGCCTCAGGTACACGTTCTAAACTCAATAAGGCTTTAGCCCGTAACCGTGCGGCTTCTTCTTTTTGTGCTGCATCCCCAGAGGCTTGTACGGACTCTGTACTGGCTAAGACGGCTTCCATTTTATTGGCATTTAAGGCAAAAGTTGCTAGCACTAATTGGACTTTGGGGGTGCTTTCAACTTTTTCCGCATAGCGCTTAATCACCTCATAAGCATTGACTGAACCGGCATCCAAGGCTAATAGCGAAACCACATACTCAAAGCCATGCCCTTCTTTTTTTTGCATATAATCGCGCACCCAAACCGCATCTTCGACCGCTAGATCGTAATTCCCTAACTGGGCATTCAATAAGGCACGATATTGATGCACTTCCACGGTATCGGGATCGAGGCTCGCCCATTGATCGAGTGCTGCTTTAGCTAAAACAGGCTCTCCCGCTTGAATCGCTATTTCCGTGGCACGCTTGGCTAACGCCCGATCCTTGCTTTGCCCGACTGCTAATACATAGTGTTGTGCAGCCTGCTTAATCTTGCCTTGGCGAACCAGCATTTCTGCGACTAAGGTATTATACAGCTGGTAACTAGTTTCTGATTGGAAAGGCTCTTTAGGCAATAAAGGCCCTGCGAGGGTAGAGAGTGTCGCAGGTGGCTCGGCAAAACTTTGTGTGCCAACGGTACAACCTGCGATGACTAAGGCAAGGGATAGCCCTACAAAACGATGGGGAACATGAAAACAGGACATAGGCAACTCCAGCATCCAAGGATACCGTTAATAGTCGAATTGGCTTGGTTTTAAAGGTATATTCAAAGGTATATTCATCAGACCACCTTGTAATCCTGCATAACGTATCAGAAAATCCGCGCTTCTGAAAATAGAATATATATGCGGTAATTACGCTCTGGATGTCGATTTTTGTCGTTGGTGTCAATCATAAATCAGCCCCTGTTGCCATTCGTGAACAGGTTGCTTTTTCGCCTGAACGCTTGGCAGAGGCCTTGCACTCAGCCAAATTAATTACTCAAGAACATTTAATTCTCTCTACTTGCAATCGTACTGAAGTTTATGCCGCCGCTCATGAACCTCAACAAATTGAGCAATTAATCGCTTGGTTAGCACGCTTCCACAGTATTCCACCTAGCAAACTACAACCCTATTTATTTGTTTATCAAGAAGAACAAGCCGTACAACATGCTATGCGGGTTGCCTGTGGCCTTGACTCCTTAGTCTTAGGTGAGCCACAGATTTTAGGCCAACTCAAAACGGCTTTACAACAGGCGAATCAAGCGCAAGCCACCGGCCATCAGCTTACACATTTAATGCAGCATGCTTTCAATACGGCTAAAAAAGTCCGCACCCAAACGAGTATCGGTGCTAATCCGGTGTCGGTTGCCTTTGCAGCGGTGAGTTTGTCTAAACAAATTTTTAGCCACTTAGAAAAACAAACCGCTTTATTAGTCGGTGCGGGTGAAACCATTGAACTGGTGGGTCGGCATTTAAGCGCCCATAAAATTGGGCAAATTATTGTCGCTAATCGCAATTTAGAACGCGCCCGCAAAGTCGCCGCTCTCTATAATGGTATGGCGATTGGCTTACCAGAAATAGCTGATTATTTAGCTAAAGCTGATATTTTAATTTCCTCAACAGCCGCTCCCTTGCCTATTATTGGAAAAGGCATGGTAGAAAGCGCTCTCAAACTACGGAAACATCGTCCGATGTTTATGGTTGATATTGCAGTTCCTCGTGATATTGAGCCAGAAGTCGGTCATTTAGATGATGTCTATTTATATACCGTCGACGACCTACAATCGGTAATTGAAGAGAACCTACAATCCCGTCGGGCAGCCGCTGAGCAAGCTGAAACGATGATACTCGATGAAGTACAAAGCTTTATGGGTTGGCTGAGGGCGCAAGAACACCGCGATACCATTCGCCAATTCCGGCAATACAATGAAGCTATTCGTGATGAAGTGCTCGCTCGCGCCCAGAAAATGCTCCAAAATAAAAATCCCAGCGAAGTTCTTGAATTTCTAGCCAATACCCTGACCAATAAGCTTACACATGCCCCTATCCAGAGTATGAATCAAGCCGCACAAACGGGAAATGATGTATTATTGGCAAATGCCAAAACCTTGTTTAACCTCACCGATGAATCCTAGACTGTGAAAGAATCTATCTTACAAAAATTAGAAAACCTCAATGAACGTTATGCCGAAATCGCAGTATTACTAGGCGAAAACGACGTTATTTCTGACCAAGAACAGTTTCGTAAACTGTCGATTGAATACAGCCAATTAGAACCTGTCGCCTTAGGTTTTCAGGATTATCAGCGCAGCTTAGACGATATTACTACTGCGCAAGAAATGCTAGCAGACCCTGAAATGCGTGAAATGGCTGAAGAAGAACTAGCGACTGCTAAACTCCGGCGGGATGAGCAAGCCATAGAATTACAAAAACTCCTCCTGCCTAAAGATCCGCATGATGGTAGTAATATCTTCCTTGAGGTTCGTGCGGGTACGGGTGGCGATGAGGCTGCCATTTTTGCAGGCGACCTCTTCCGTATGTATGCCCGCTATGCCGAACAAAAACGCTGGCAAGTGGAAGTCGTCAGCCAAAGTGATGGCGAGCATGGCGGTTATAAAGAAATCATTGCTCGAATTATGGGTAGTAATGTGTATTCCCGCCTAAAATTTGAATCTGGTGCACATCGCGTTCAACGTGTACCTGAAACTGAATCACAAGGGCGCGTGCATACTTCAGCGGCTACCGTTGCGGTTATGCCTGAAGCTGATGAGGTGGAAGCACAAGCGATTAACCCTGCTGATTTAAGAGTAGATACCTTCCGTGCTTCCGGTGCGGGTGGTCAACATATCAATAAAACTGACTCTGCGATTCGGATTACACATCTCCCTTCAGGCTTAGTGGTGGAATGTCAGGATGAACGTTCGCAGCATAAGAACCGCGCCCGTGCGATGTCTTTATTGCAATCACGTTTATTAGAAATTGAGCGTAATAAACAGCAATCTGAGCAAGCTGAAACTCGTCGTAACTTGGTTGGAACAGGCGATCGTTCTGAACGGATTCGTACTTATAACTTCCCACAAGGCCGAGTCACTGATCACCGTATTAATCTTACTTTATATAAATTGGATGACATTATTGCGGGCAGTCTTGACCAAGTGATTGATCCTTTAGTGCATGAATATCAAGCCGATCAATTAACTGCATTGGCAGGTGAATAAGCTAAAACATAAGCTGAGTTCAAAATGCAAATCCAAGCTGCCCTGCAACAAGCCCGTCGAGCTTTAGAGCCTAGCTCTGACAGTGCGCGTTTGGATGCTGAATTACTGCTAGCTAAAGTGTTAGCTAAACCCCGTAGCTACCTCTTTGCTTGGCCTGAAAGAGAGCTTCAACCGACTGAGTATTTGGCGTTTCAAAATCTAGTTGCACAGCGTTTACAAGGCCAACCCGTCGCTTATTTATTAGGTTATCGCGAGTTTTGGGGGATGGAATTAGAGGTATCCCCAGCGACTTTAATTCCCCGCTCGGATACTGAACTAATTGTAGAGCTAGTTTTAGCACAGCTGGCTCATCAACCTGCTCCAAATATTCTTGATTTAGGCACAGGCACAGGAGCGATCGCTTTAGCCCTTGCTAAAGAGCGTCCTGATGCTCGTATTTTAGCGATTGATAATTCAGTCGCCGCCTTAGCCGTAGCGCAACGCAATCAACAACGCTTAGGCTTTAGTCAGTTAAGTTGGCTCGCTGCCAATTGGCTGAGTGCTTTAGCTCCGGTCAAGCAATTTGATTTGATTGTCTCCAATCCGCCTTATATTGCAGAGGATGACCCTCATTTGCTCCAAGGTGACTTGCGTTTTGAGCCTCGCTCGGCTTTAAGTTCAGGTATACAAGGTTTAGATGATCTGAGGCATTTAATTCAAACAGCCCCTCACTATTTACAAGTAGGAGGCTGGTTAGTGTTAGAACATGGCTATACTCAAGCTTCACAGGTCGCAGCCGCTTTCAAGACAGCAAACTATACCGAACTAGCTTGTTATCAAGATTTAGCAGGGCATGACCGAGTGAGCCTTGGTCGCTGCCCAAATTAGCTGTACTGATGACTATGACATCTTAGTCATACACCATGTATGGTCTAGTCACGATTAACATCACGATCTAGCCAGAATAAACGCGGTAACTGATTCCCTAAATCAATCCGATCCACGGCATTATTGCTCGCATTATTCAAATTAGTGGCATCCAATAAAGCATGCTGCATTTTGCCAATACGAACCTCTAAACCTTGTACGCAATCATCGGTTGTACACGCACTACCATCAGCAGCGTGTGGTTGTTTAAAGACCAATTGTGGAGTATCTGGAATTTCATCAATACCAATAATCACCGAGCGTACTTTTTCATTCGGTTTATCAGGATCTAGGCTTGCGACCGCTGCACCACTGAATAAATCCATCACATAGGCTCGCCCTGTGCTGGTTGAGACATCACAAGTACTCGTGCCACCTTCAGCAATCGCAAACGTGGTAAACACAATTTTATTCATAAAAGTTAAAGCCGGAGCTAAAACCTTCTCAGCTTGATTAGGTAAATCATAATACCAACCTGTTAGGCTCGTGTCGGTGAGTAAATTATTTGTGCTATCTAAAGTATCCACATCCACCAAGCTACTGTTTTCTTCAATCGGGAAAATAGAGCTATCGGGTTCTGCAAAGGGTTGGCGATCCACTAAAACATAGAAGCGATCATTGATGCTGTCAGATAAAGGGTGTGAGCGATAACCACTGCCAATCGACAAGGTTAAAATATCTTTACCATTCATTTTAGCCACTGCCACATCCGGCTCATAATAAAACATCCGTTTGTCTGTGCCACTGCCGCTTAAGTTAGCAAATTGACTTAAACGAGCTTTCCCATAATCATAGAGCGTCGTTATATCAGCATCCTTCACATCCACATCCATATCTACGCGCCAAATATGCCCACCGGTATCGCCAAAATACAGCCGATCCAAAGCTCCATTTTGATCCATATCCAACACACGAATATCCCCCGGAATGCTGTGTTTTAAACTCATGACAGCATTAGACACGTCTGCCCGTAACGACCAAATCAACTCGGTGCCATTATGTGCATTCACAATATAGACATCATGGCCTTTATTATGGGTTAACCGATTAGCCGGATTCTCATCTTCCAAAATAGGATCAAAGCCACCCCCAAATACCAAAACATCTTTTAAAGCACTGCCTGTACTGGCATTAACATCCGCGACCCGCATTTTAGCCAAAATGGGTTTTGACCAAGACTCCCCTAAATTATTAAAACCTGTGCTGGTATTATCTACAACCCAAGCTAAGCTGGGTGCACCCATATCGGTAATATCTAAAGCGTAATAAGCACTGCCGCCGCGACGCAAACCAAAATACACATAAATTTTATCCTGATCGTCAGCTTTGATTTTGCCATCATTATTTTTATCGTAATACCAAACCGTTAATGGACCATCAACTCCATAAAGATGCTGTTTAGTGAGTGGGTTTTCATATAAGGTTTTGATATTTTTTAACAAAACAGACGGCATAAAAGCCCATTTTTCAATACCTGTTTCTGTATCAAAAGCATGTAGATAACCCTCATTGCTACCGGCTAAGACATAAGATTTGCCTTGGCTATCCCGCACCATAACAGGCTTACTATTCATAATATCGCCTAGATGCTGGCGTGCCGTACCATCTTCATTATAGCCACGGATAAATTGCAGCAAACTATTATGCTGAGCATCTGTCATGGCAGCATCACCTAGCGCTGTTTTACTTAACGTCGAATCTAAACTGATTAAACTGGTTTTATTATCGGTCCAAAGTACACGGTTGGCGGGATCTAATAAACTAGCAGCCCCCCCTCCCTTCACATCTGAGCCACTTGCGGTTGCTCCCCAAAAATCCCAAGCGCTATCTAAAAACTGCCCCTGTGCATCCACCGCCACTTGAGTCGCGGCAGTGTCGGTTTTACCAACAATCACCCCATTTTCTAACTTAAACTTCTTTAAATTTCCGTTCCACTGAGCATTTGGAGTGCGCTTAAAGACGGGAATGAAAACTTCATCAGAATGGGCTAAATAGCTACTTGGATCAACCTTATACGTTGGCGAGGCAAAAGAAGAGGCTGAAGCCTGCACCCGTCCAATAATCGAAGTAAACGCATTGGTAAGATCTTTCACATTATTGGCATGGAAAAAATTATTGCTAGTTGCGGCTAGGCTAGGTGTTCCGCCCATAAAGGTGGAAGGTTCGATTAATTTCATCAGCGCTTCAGCTAAATCAGGATTAGTCACAAAGCTTTTCCATAAAGCCCAAGTACTGACTAAAGGATGACTATTATCATGCGCTGCTTGAGCAACTAAGGTCGTCGCGCTTAAGGGGCGAGCCGCTGCTGCATATACAGGTTCAGCTGCCACGGACTGGCTGACACTGGTTGCTTGTGCGATCACTTGCTGCAAGGCCTTACGTAATTCACTCGCATTATTAGCAAGTTTTAAATGCCCCGAATCCGCTAAGCTTTTTAAATATTGAGTACCATCAGGATCATTCAAAGCAAACGCAATCGTGAACGTTTCAATCGTCTGTTTACCATCCAAGAGAGTACTTTGATCTTCATTCGCTAAATACTCTGCCAATTCTGGTCCACAAGTTCCCGCTGGATAGCCAGATGGAGAATCAAGACAAGTCTTACCCACCGTCGTTTCAATTAAACTGCGCCAAACCGGATAATCGGTGACTCCATAAAAACCTTCAGGGCGTCCATCTGACATAAAGACAATATAGTTTGACTGGCATTCGGAGGTCAACGGTGAGGTATAAGTCGCTGTCCCCACGACCTGCCCAATACAATAACGATTTTTACAAATCTCTGCCTCGACTTGCCCGCCTTGAACTAAACAATTGGCATAATTATAGCCCGGACAAGTATAGCCCCCCGTGCATTCTGAGCTAATGGGTTGCCCAAATTCATTAACGCCGGTTGTCGTCCATTCACAACAAGCATCATTAGTTGCTTCAAATTGTAAACAACCCACATCGACCCATTGGGTAGAACAGCTACCCGGAACCATTTCATTGTAACAAACACCTGCCGTATTATTGCAGTCATAAGGTTCTGAATAACTCGCACAAGCATCATAAGTGAAGCTCCCATTGTAAGAAGATGGATGGGCAGCACGGACATGATCCGGTTGTAAAGCACCAAAACTACTGACTTGCTCACCTCGATAATAACGAGCGGCTTCAGCGAAAGAATCAACAATCGGTGTAGAACCCATTGCGCTCCAGCTATTCACAACTTGTGGCAAAAACTCTCTAACGGTTTGCCCAGCGACAGGATCTGGTAAATTATCCTTATCCACCGCCAGTTTATCCGTAATAATCGGTAAAACCTCAGCATTAATCGGCTTCACAGGAAAACTAATCCCACTCGGATTTGCGCTTGCTTCACCGCCATACCGCAACAAACCTACATTCAAATTAGCCGGTGCATTGGTCATGACATCAGCAAATACTTCCTGTAATACACTGATACGTGATTTTTTACCGCCCGCTCCATCATCAATATCTTGATTACTCATACTGCCAGAGGTATCGAGCATAAATAAAATATTGGGATTAGCCGCAGGCTTGGCTGAAGAATAAATTTCTGAGTCATCTGCAACAGCATTTAATTGCCAGCTTGTGATAAGCACCCCCAACCAGTAACTTACATAAATCAATGCTTTCTTATTGTTTTTCATGATTAGCTTCCAGATTCAGTTAGCGCTTATTCGGCAGGCACATATTTTAAAATACCAGCAACATGCTGGCTTTGGGCAGAAGTACCCGATACTTGACTATCCGCCGCTACCGTAAATAAACGACAAGCGATATTGCCACTTTTTGGGGTCATTGAAGTACTCATTGCAACACCGCTCAAAATAGGTGGGCAAGTAATCCCTGCACCCATCGAAATAGCGCTAGACGAGGTGATTTGCTCACCTGCACTAATCCCATCATGATAGGGGCCAAATGTTTTATCTGTATTATCCGCAACTTTCTGTTCAGCAGTTTGCTTGATATTGTAAAGATTGACTGAACGACGTAAGGCAGACTCCGCCCCTTGATAGGTAAAATCATCGAACATCACATTCCCAACAATCCGCGTATCGACCATCGAAATACGACTGGCCGCCACACCTAAACCTGCTAACACTAAAAGGCCTACTAACCCCCACAGCAATACCGTACCTTGTTGATATTTAAAACTTAAACGAGGTGATTCAGTCCGTATTGGCATCACTAGCCTCCTTCATTCACAGCTAAATTACGTAAATAAATAACAGCGGTATGTACCGTGCGCTGATAACGATCATTCCGGCTATAATCAGTACCTAATAAGGTATAAGTACGTGCTTCATTCGTATTGAACACTGGCTCACGTGAACGCATTAACAGGGATGCTTTAATAGTACGTACTTGATCCCAACGATTAGCGGCCTTGACAGCTGAGGCATCTAAATAATTATCTACCGTGCCATCTGTATTTTGATCAAGGCCATAAGCCAACTGCATTGCCTCGACGCCTTCAGCCACCTCAAGGGGGTCGGTACTTCTAGAACCAGCACACACCAAATTAGGGATGCCTGCGGTTGTAGCAATGTAAAAAGTGTTATAAATCTGTGAATATTCAGGGTTAGGTGCGGTTTGCGCTTGGCAAGCAGCAGGCGTTGACTCATTTCCACAATCAACCGCCAAGGCATTATCTGCAAAAAAGATTACACCGATACGATCACCGAACTGATTTGGATCATCATTATCCACGGTCTGTGCTAACTGATTCGTATTGCTAATGACAATACTATTTGAACCATCGCCACAATTTTTTGCAGCAGGTACAGGATCACCGTCCACATAAAACGCTTTATCTAGCGGTAAACGAGCAGGGGTTGTATAGCCTGCATGCTCCAAATGCTTGGTGAGTGCTCTAATGGCTGTGCGTGCATTCTCTTGCATTGCGGACAATTCATCACGCGCACTATAAGTCTGACGGCTACCCATATAGACCGTCGCTACCCCCGCCACTAAGACCAAACTTAAAGCTGTTGCAATGACCAATTCAATTAAAGAAAAACCCGCTTGCGCTTGTAAAGATGATGGATTTTGCATAAGAGTAGCCCTTATAAAACGGTATTTAGAATTAAATTGAAGGGTTCTGTCTCTGCTTCATTCTTAGAGCTATTCCGCTCATTCCATTGCAAACTTAAACGAATACTTCGTGCACAATCTCCGCTTGGATCAGGGCAATCAATCGTCAGCTCCCCATTTAATAACTCACTATTAATCCCCCCCCTAGAGCCATAGCCACAAACGACCCGATGAAGATCATCGCTCGCCATTTGCGTAGAATTACAGGTATTATTTTGACAACTCACCACCAGTGGATCTGCACAATAAGTTGCCGCTACAGCTGTTACCTTATAATCTCCTGCTAATACCGCTGTACGATTAGAACGCATCCGCTCTAATAACTCATGGGCTAACTGTGTGGCTTGCTGCATTTGATAAGAGTTATGGGTAGCACGTAAACTTTTTACTTGTAAACCTGCCATCCCCAGCAAGCCTAAAGAAATCAAAAATGCAGCTACTAATACTTCAACTAGATTAAGGCCTTGTTGTTTTTTCATTATTCGCCCTCGGCTTCTGCTGTAAAATCTAACCAATACATACGCGGTAATAAGCGCGTCAGATCAATCATTTGGGTATAATTTGCTGTTTGATGATCCGTATTCGCCAAATCAAGCAGTGGTAATTTTAGCTTCCCAATTCGCACCATAATATTTTGTTGGCAACTGCCTAATTGGCAATTGGCTTCACCATTTTGCCCAGTGATGCGGCCAAAAATCAGTTGTGGAGTATCTAATAACTCATTTGAACCCGCTATTACAAATTTATCCGCTGAACCATCTACTGAGCGATCTAAATTTAATACTGCCTTGCCTTGTAATAAATCTAAAACATAAGCGCGTGAAGTATTGGTTGCAGCCTGACAAGCCTGAGCAACACTCGTATTGCCTGCTTGATCTGCTTGCGAAAAGGTCGTAAACATCAATTTATCGAGTACCGTCAAAACCGGCGATAAAGCCTTTTCGCCATGATGCTCTAATTCGTAATACCAACCCTTCATTTCGGGATAATCTAGAATCGTTTTACCCGCCTCCATCGTTTGTACATCTTGAAGATTATTATCAGTGATTGGGCTTGAGCTGGTTGGTAACTGATATACATCAGGGTCGATCAACATATAAAGCCGATCTAAAGCAGCTGAAGTATTTAAAGGATGAGTGCGATAACCACTGCCAATCGCTAGTGTTAACAGTGGTTTACCATTATGCATACGAATAGCGGTATCCGGCTCATAGAAAAATTTACGATGATCTTGTGTGCTACTCCCTCCCCCAAGGCTAGCCAGTTGAGTCAATTTAGCCTTGCCATAGTCATAATAGGTGGTTGCATCGGTATCTTTTACATCGACATCCATATCCACACGCCAAATATCACCACCCGTATCAGCAAAATACAGACGATCTAAAGCGCCATTATTGTCCATATCAAGAATACGAATATCACTTGTAATGCTATGCTTGAGGCTGCTGGCATTGGTGATTGGGGATTGCGTACCGGAAACACCATAATAACCTTTGCGCAAAGACCAAAGCAGATTCCCTGAGTTAGCATCAACGATGAAGACATCACGCCCCCATTGATCAGCTAAACGCTTAGTCACATCCTCTTCATCTTTGCGAGGATCATAACCACCACCGAATACCAGTACCTGCTTTAGAAGCGACTGCTGCGTATTGTCACCAGCAGCCACTCGTAATTTAGAAAGAGTGGGTTTAGACCAAGTTTCGCCAAGCTCACTAAAAGCAGAGTTGATAACACTGGAGTTCGCAGGGGGTGCTAATTTCCATAAAATGCTTGGACTATCGGCAGTACTAATATCCATGCCGTAATACATACGCCCACCACGGCGTAAACCGAAATACAGCTTAATACTATCGGCATCTTCAGCATTGATTTCCCCATCCCCGTTGTAATCTTGTGTTGGGTTTAACTCAATAATGCCATTGAGATTGTGATCCACACGCCAAATTGTCGGGCTACCATCAATACCATAGATATGTTGATTTTTATCTGGATTATCTAAAAAGAGTTTGGCATTTTTTAATAAAGATTCCGGCATAAATGCCCATTTCTCAACCCCTGACTCTGCATCAAAGGCATGCAAAAAGCCTTCATTGGTGGCGAGCAGTACTCGAACGACATCATTGCCGTAATCCACTACGACGGCTTTGCTATTTAAACTATCGCCTAAATGATTTCTTGCCCCTGCATTAGAATCTCCGTTTTTATAGCCACGAATAAAATTCAATAACTGTGTACGTTGCTCTGCTGAAATCGTTGAAGCAGGACAAGTAGTCACCTCGGCAATATTCACACAGCCTGAACCTGTATAAGGATTACCCCAAACAAAGCGACGTTTACCTTCGCAATCTTTATAACTCCCCCAGCAACTCGTCCCTGCAGGTAAATTAGAATAATAATTGCTGGTCAGTAACAAACGATGTTCAGTTGTAATAGCTTCGCTTGGTGCTAATAAATTGGCAGTAATACTCGTTGTATTCGGGCTAATCGACACTAAATTAAGCCCACCTGCATCCGTATATAAAATGCGATTGGCAGGACTGGGCAGTTTATTTGCAGCCCCACCTAAACTGACATCCCCACCATGTGCAGCACTTGACCAAAGATCTTGAGCATCAGTACTAAAACTACCATCGGTATTTAAAACCGCTGAACCTGTTGCCCCTAAAATTTCACCAGCATCATTGACTGTAAACTTACGTAAATTACCCGACCATATGCCAGTCTGACTAGGATCAAATACCGGCATATACACATTATTTTTATGGGCTAACAGATTAGACTGATCGACTACAAAGCTAGGTGAACTGAAAGACAAAGAATCTTTCTGTACATCGGTCAAAATCTGATTAAAAGCGGTGGCTAATTCTTGGGGATTATTCGCGGTATATGCCCCATTTTCGGCTGTAGCTAACTGAGCTAAATAATTAGTACCAGAAGGCTCATCCGACATACCAAACGCCACCGTAAAAGTCTTAACGACCTGCTTCCCCTCAACCGTTGGCGATTGATCTTCATTGGCAAGGAAATGGGTTAGTTCTGCCCCACATTTACCACTTTTATAACCTACGGGTGCATCCTCACAAGCACTGGTAATTAAATTGGGGACAGTGACCGGAAAATGAGTATTATCCAGATCCGGCGACATAGGCGGAACAATACCTGTATTATAGATTTGTGTGGGTGCAACTGATTCTGGATAGCGGGCGGTACCGTCTGCTGTAATCCCGTTCCAATAAGGGTATTCCGGTTTACCATCTGACATTAAGACTAAATAATTGGCCTGACAGCTATGTTCAATCGGTGATTTATAAACTGGATTACCACTATAGGCATCGCAAATGGTATGTTGGCAAAAGTTCACGCTGACTTTGCAACTATAATTATTATTTTTACAATACTGTTTGCCATCAGTGCCTGTTTCCCATTGACAACATTCACTGTATTTGCGCGTTATACAAGCACTTGGGCTTAAATCAGCAGTGGCATTACAAGTTCCCCAATCAGGGCTACATTCTTCTTGATGCTGACTCGTGCAAGCTAAACTGCCTGTATAGGTTGAAGGGTGAGCTGCCCAACTGTAAGCAGGCTCGTGCTTACCCCATACTAAACT
>JBJOOT010000063.1:0-17063 GCA_046051185.1 Pseudomonadota bacterium
GCAGCCTCTGCAACTTGTGGATGCAGAACCAAAGCAGACTCAATCTCAGCCGTTCCTAAACGATGGCCAGAAACGTTCAGAACATCGTCAACCCGACCTGTGATCCAGTAGTAACCATCTTCATCGCGCCGTGCACCATCACCCGTGAAATAGTAACCGGGGTACATTGCGAAATAGGTTTCATAGAAACGCTTGTGATCGCCATACACAGTCCGCATCATGGACGGCCACGGGGCTTTAATAGCTAAATTACCTTCGGCTGGATTGCCTTCGATTTCGATGCCCTTATCATCTAAGAGCACAGGCTGTACACCGAAGAAGGGGTTGGTTGCAGAACCCGGCTTCAACGGTGTAGCGCCCGGCAAGGGTGTAAGCATATGCGCACCCGTCTCAGTTTGCCACCAAGTATCCACGATCGGGCAACGATTACGACCGACAACGCGGTTATACCATTCCCAAGCTTCTGGATTAATAGGCTCACCAACTGAACCGAGTACCCGTAATTTTTCGAGTTTCGCACGATTTACGAATTCTTCACCCTGCCCCATTAACATCCGAATGGCAGTGGGGGCGGTGTAGAAAATCGCAACATTATGCTTGTCACAGACATCCCAGAAGCGCCCTGCATCAGGGTAAGTAGGGATACCTTCAAACATTAAAGAAGTCGCGCCATTCGCTAACGGACCATAAACGATATACGAGTGACCCGTTACCCAACCCACATCAGCAGTACACCAGTAAACTTCGCCTTCTTTATAATCAAAGACTAATTTATGCGTCATTGCAGCTTGGAGCAGATAGCCACCTGTGGTGTGTAGCGCACCTTTCGGCTTACCGGTAGAACCTGAGGTATAAAGGATGAATAAAGGATCATCGGCATCCATAGGTTCAGCAGGGCAATCAGCCGAGGCTTCAGCCATCGCTTCGTGATACCAAACGTCTTGTGGATTCCAATCAACTGGATCACCGCCCCGCTTAACCACGATACAAGTATGCACAGTCGGGCATTGAGCAATCGCTTTATCCGCATTGGTTTTTAGGGGTACACGTTTACCACCGCGCATAGATTGGTCAGAGGTAATCACAACTCCACACTCTGCACCTTGAATCCGATCCCGCAGAGCATCAGGAGAGAAGCCACCAAAAACGATAGAGTGAACCGCTCCTAGACGAGCACAGGCTAACATCGCCACTGCCGCCTCAGGAATCATCGGTAGATAGAGAGAAACCCGATCACCTTTCTTCACACCACGGCTTTTTAAGACATTGGCAAATTTACAGACTTCTTCGTGTAATTCTTTATAAGTGATTTTACGATCTTCGTTAGGGTTATCACCCTCCCAAATAATCGCAACTTGGTCGCCACGAGTGGCTAAATGACGATCTAAGCAGTTTTCGGAGACATTCAGTTGACCACCTTCAAACCAACGGATATGGATGTCGCTTTCATCGAAGCTCCAATCCAGAACGTTATCCCATTTCTTACTCCAGGTCAGGTAGTTTTCAGCTTGCTCAGCCCAAAAAGTGGCTGGATCCTCAACAGATTGCTTATACATGCTCGCATATTGTTCAGCATTAACATGAGCATGCGCTGCAAACTCAGCAGGCACGGGATACGTCTTAACATCAGACATGGTTGACTCCTCACTAACGAAAAATGGCTTACAAACGACTGGGTGCTTCTGTGTTTTTATGTGTGTAAATCGCTCTCCGGCACAGTATATTTATACAATCCAGGCAAAAAGTCCAGAAAAACGCCAGAAATATCCATAGATTGTCGACAATTTTATTCAAAAGTATCTTGTAGACCATCCCGAATGAGGGCTTGCATCGCGGTGGCTAGGCTTTTGAAAAGATTAGTATTGCCTCGCTCTTCAGCGGCTAATAATTCTTTCATGTGCTGTCTTTGCGTCGGCATATCAAAACAAGCCGGGCAATTTTCCATAATCACCGGTAAACCGGCCTCTTTGGCAAAATCAGCGGTTTGGCGCTCACGCACTTGCACCAAAGGACGAATCACCCGCAAATCACCGGCATCAATTCGATAATGTGCCTTCATGGTTTTGAGCTTGCCACCGTGAAACGCGGACATTAAAAAGCTTTCGGCTAAATCATCTAAATGCTGAGCCAAGGCTAATACATTATAGCCCTGCTCACGCGCCGTCTTATACATCAGGCCGCGCTTCATTCGTGAACAAAAAGCACAATAGGAATTATTATCCATATGCGTTTCTGCCAAATTCATAATTGGCTCACGTACATAGAAATACGGCACGCCCAATTTTTCCATATAAGGAATCAAGGGTGAGGGGTCAAAAGCGCCGGATTGCGGGTCAATCGTGACCGCCGCGAATTCGAAGCGAACCGGAGCATGACGCTGGAAATGCCGCAAAATATGTAGCAGCGATAAAGAATCTTTGCCACCCGATAAACCCAAGAGAATTCGGTCACCCTCTCGAATCAATTGATAATCGCCAATGGCCTTACCCACCGCACGAATTAAGGATTTTGGTGGACTAATAAAGGTCTCTGTAGATGGAGCTAATAGGCATGCTGTTTTATTCATGCCCTGCAACATAGCCGATTTTTAAAAGCGATGCTAGTAGCAAAACCCAGCTAACTAAACAGATTAACTGCGCCGATTAAGTACCCGTAACGGATACTTATCGGAACTCGATTTTTACACTGCAACCTTAAGTATGCTGCGCCCCATGATATAAACGAATGACATGCCGAGCCTCCGCAAAGAATAACCAACGCTCAGCTCCAATCCCTATAAAACTAGACAAGACGGCCAGCAAGGCCAAGACACCTGCAGACAAGCCGAATACAATTAAACCCAGACAAAAGAGCGGGATAAAAAAGCCTGCGACAAAGACCGTTACGCGCAAGGTGAGCAATAGTTTAGCGGGTGCAAAATAGGCGAACTCATCGGTTAAAAAACTACCTGCCGTATGCCCTGTATCCAGCAAACGGACTTGAGCACGGGTAAAACCTGTCGCAGTATTAATGGTTGGCCCCGTGACAGTACGCACCCAAACGTAGTAAATCGCCTTACTGATAGCTGCGATAGTGACCAACACCAACGCTAAGCTAGCCAGCACGAGCGTAGCTTGACTACTCCAAGCCAAAATCAGGACAAATAAAATACTGCCCGTAGCTAGGCCTAATAACAGATAATTCGTGGGAGTTAAGGCCGTATTCCATTGCCGAATCGTTTTGAGGCAGCCATAAATCATGCCGGTACTTAATAAAGTGGCCAAGGCTAATAAGCTCGCAGCCCCGCCCACAAAAGCGACCAAGCCATTATAGCCACCCGCCTCAAGATTCACCCATAAGCCGATTAAAAACAGCAGCGCCACCGGATAAAACAAAACAGCAAAGACCCCTTCCCGAGCTAACCAAGAGGTTCTAAACCGAAAAAAAGCCCGCCATGCATTCTTAGGATTGGCCAGATGTAAAGTGGACGATAATAGCCCCGCAGAAATCAGCGTCAAGGCTAATAAACCACCGCCTAAAATGACGTTTTTATCAAACTCTACAAAACCTAGAATATACCCTAAGGCCATCAGGATGAATAAACCATAGCCTGCGCCAGATGCCACAGTAAAAAAGATGACAGAAAATGCTGGATGCATACCTTTTCTCCTTAACGAGCAATCGCTTTATTTACCCATTCTTTGACCGAATGAATCAGTGATTTTTTACTCACGTCTTCAGTCGATATAGGACGGGTAACACGGGGGGGTAAATAGCGATTCGTGGGGTTATAACCAAGTTCGGGCATGAGTGCATAACCGCCGCGCTCACGTACTAGTTTGCTAACTTTCGATTCGGGGTCATCAAAATCACCAAAATGACGGGCATGAGCAGGGCAAGTAATCACACAGGACGGCTGGCGGTCATATTCATCTAAGCGCTCATCGTAGATGCGATCAATACAGAGAGTACATTTTTTCATGGTGCCCGAAGCACGATCTAACTCACGCGCCCCATAAGGGCAAGCCCATGAGCAATAATTACAGCCCATACATTTATCTTGATCGACCAAGACCACGCCATCTTCTTTACGCTTATAGCTCGCACCGGTCGGGCAGACATCCACGCAATCGGCCTGTTCGCAATGCATGCAAGACATGGGGAAATTAATCGTTTTATTACGCGGATATTCACCAACTTCATAGCTACGAATACGGTTAAACCATACCCCACTAGGATCTTCGCCATACGGACGATAATCAGTTAAAGGCCCCGTTGTACCGGAGCTATTCCACTGCTTACAGGATACTGCACAACCATGACAACCCACACAAACATCTAAATCAATCACTAAACCGAGTTTCATTATTCGTCCTCCTGCCCCCATTGCTGATCATGTACGCTGCCCCGCTGCAATATATCGCTCATTGGGCGTTGTAAATTGACGGCAGGCTGCGCTTGATAACGCAAAATATCTGGCGATGGATTACCATTCGGCAAAGGTTTAATGACAGGGAAAATCGGCCAAGTACCGGTTTCACCCTCAGCAGCGGGATATACCTTCACTTTCAAATCATACCAAGCGGCCTGTCCGGTAATTGGATCAGAGTTCGTGACGTGATCGAGTGGATCATTGTTCACAGGTAATAGCTCAGAAATCAGATGATTCATTAAGAACCCATCATTCGATTCATTGGCTTGCTCACTTAAGCCCCATGCGCCTTTTTGCTTAGCAATCGCATTCCATGTCCATACGGTATCGTATTGGCAAGCTTCGACTAGTTTTACTTGCACTCGAATCTTGCCATGATGCGACTCCACCCAGCACCAAGCCTCATCTTTAATCCCCATGACCTTGCCCCGCTGGCGATTCATATATAAGAAATTCTGTGCACAAATCTGGCGTAACCAGGCATTCTGCGAATCCCACGAGTGATACATAAACATAGGGCGCTGATTCACCGCATAGAGGGGGTATTCCTCCTCATCAATGCGGCATTGCTCTAAGGGCTTGTAATAAAAGGGCAATGGATTGAAATAGGTCGCTAATCGCTCTTGATGGTGTGCCTCAGTGGGCATGGGGCCGTCGTATAAACCCTGCCCTGCTAATTTAAAACGTTGTTGCGTCTCAGAATACAACTCAATAATGATTTGCTTCGTTGATCCTACCCAAGCGGCATGTTTAGCAAATTCTAAATAATCTTTATTGGCATGACGATAGTAACGAATCGGCTTGGGTAAATACATTTCAAAGAAAGCACCATTTTCAGCATAACGCTCCCATTGCTTGGGATTCGGCTTACCGCGCAAATGCACCTCATTACCTGCCTCATCCAAGCGCCAACCCGCTAAAAAGCCAATGCCCGGCTCTTTTTGCCAATTAATAATAAAATCTTTGTAATCTTTATATTTGCGTGAGCCGTCTGGCTTTATGAAAGCGGGAAAACCTAAGCGTCCGGCTAATTCCACTTGTACTTCTTGCCAAGACAAGACATCGCGCTCGGGTTTAATGATCTGCTGGCGGATGGAGTCACAAGCGGCATGTGGCTCTGAAATCGGTCGATCCAACATAGAAATCGTATCCCAACGCTCCAAATAGGTCGTATCAGGGATAATCAAATCCGCAAAATTGACCATTTCTGAGTGAAAGGCATCAGAGACGACAATAAACGGAATTTTATACTCACCATCGGCTTCTTTTTCACGCAGCATGTCCTGAATTTCGGCAGTATTCATGGTCGAATTCCAAGCCATGTTCGCCATGAACATCATCAAGGTATCGATTTTATAGGGATCACCTTTCACCGCATTGGTAATCACCATGTGCATCAGACCGTGGTTCGACATCGGCGCATCCCATGAATAGGCTTTATCAATGCGCTTAGCCTTGCCATTAGCATCCATCACTAAGTCCTCAGGTCCCGTTGGGAAACCCAGGGGCGGTGATTTTAAGGGGGTATTAGGTGCGCATTCTTTCGCCGGCTTAATCGCTGGTGGAATATGCTTCGGATAAGGCGGTTTCGCTAAATGCCCACCGGGGACATCAATCGTGCCGAGCATAATTTGCAAAAAATGAATCGCCCGACAGGTTTGAAAACCATTCGAGTGAGCCGAAATCCCACGCATGGCGTGCATAGAAACTGGACGGCCTATAAATTTATAATGTTTACGCCCTGCCCAATCCGTCCAACCTTCAGGGACATCAATTTCAATACTTTCTTTGAAAGCAATATGCGCCATTTCTAAAGCCAAGCGCTCGATTTGCTCAGCCGGTACACCGCAAATTTTAGCGGCATTTTCGGGTGCATATTGTTCATCTAAGTAGGTTTCGGCAATCAAAGTCATAACCGATTTAACGGGCTTGCCATTAACCTCACCCTCAAAGAATAAGGCGGGGCTAATATCGGGGCTGGTGCCATCTATAGCTGCTTCGAGTTTTAAATCCCATACCAAGGGTTTAGCATCAGCATCACGTAATAATAAACCGTGGCCTATTTGCTTGGGGGTATGCACCACTAAATGGGCTGCATTGGTATAGCGAATCAGGAATTCCCAATCGAATTGGTCATTTTTCAGAAGAACCTGCAACATTGACAAGGCGAGCATGGCATCAGTACCGGGCTTAATGGGTACCCACTCATCTGCAATGGCCTGATAACCTGTGCGTGCAGGGTTGATACCAACAAATTTGCCACCATTCCGCTTGAGCTTTTCGAGGCCTATTTTAATGGGGTTGGAGGCATGATCATCCGCAACCCCCCAGAGCATAAAGTATTTGGTACGCTCCCAATCAGGATCACCAAACTCCCAGAAAGCATGCCCCATTGTGTATAGGCCGCCTGCTGCCATATTCACCGAACAGAAACCACCATGAGCCGCCCAATTTAAAGTGCCGAATTGTGAAGCCCAAAAACCAGTCAGTGCTTGCATTTGGTCACGTCCGGTAAAATAGGCCAGCTTCAACGGATCTGTGGTACGGATTTTACGTAACCGTGCCTCTAAAATATCCAGAGCCTCTGCCATCGTAATCGCTTCAAACTCCCCAGCCCCGCGCTCAGTACCGGCTTTACGCAATAGAGGAGAGTTCAGCTTAGCAGGTGAATATTGCTTCATAATCCCTGCATTACCCTTGGCACAAAGCACACCCTTATTAATCGGATGATCACGATTACCTTGAATATAGCGAACCTTATTATCCTCAACCGTAACATGAATGCCGCAACGGCAAGCACACATATAACAAGTGGTGGCTTTGACTTCTTGTTTCCCGCGTGGCTCAAACTCTGGCAATGCGCTCATCTGTACCTCTGAATATAGTAATACAGTAATATACTTAACTACGCATCTTCGACTATCTCATTGCATCTGGCAACAATAATTTTTATCTATATGAATAGAATTTATCTATAAAAAGAAAAACCGGCCTAAAGCCGGTTTAACTTATGGTTTAACATGTAAGGTCAGAATAATTCAATGATTGATTAGACTTTAATGCCCTTCACTTTTCATCTTCTGCAGCCGAACTTCTGCCAATTTTGCAGAGCTGGTATCTGGAAAAAATCGCACGGTATCTTCTAGAGTACGCCGTGCGTATTCCCATTGCTGTAGCTCATAAAAAGAATACCCAAGTTTTAAAGCTGCCCCCGAAGATTTCGGGCTGTCTTTGTACTGCTTAAGCACTTTCATAAACTCTTGGGAAGCACCTGCAAAGTCTTTTTGAGCGTATAAAGCTTCCGCTAACCAATACTGTGCATTTGCAGCCAATTCATGCTGCGGATAATTTGCTAAGAAATTACGAAATAAGGGCACTGCTTCAGCAGGTTTATTTACCAATAATTGATACGCTTGATTGTAATCTGCCTTCGCCTTACGGTTTTGATCAAGATTATCAGCAGTCGGCGTTGTCGCGGCGGGCACAGCGGCTGCTACCGGCTTGATTTCAGCATTTTTCTGCTCTTCCGCTGTACCATAGTAGTAATAGCTGTCTTTACTTTTCGGATCAACTGCAGGTGTTGCTTGCGCAGACTCAGAACTAGCCGCAGTAGTAGGCGTTTGAAGGTTGGCTTGATTTGTACTATCCGGTACAGTGACCGGAGTACTGGTGGTTGCAGTAGGTACATTAGGTACTAGAGCAGTCGCTTCGGTAGATAGAGTCGCCCTAGACTCTGTCGCAACCGTCGCAGTGCCTGCATTTAACAAAGCCGGTGCTGAATCCACTGGATTAGTTGTTGGCAAATCAGTGGGGGCAACAACAGAAGCAGACTCCAATGCTAAAGGCGTAGCCTCGTCTTTAGAGGCTGTCGGTGCAGCAGCTTCACTGTCAGTTGCCTCCTGCTCTAGGGAAGGAATTTCCGTTGTATCCATCGCATTGGCATTGGTTTGCTCAGTATCCTCAACAATGATATTAACCCCCGGAATCTGCGGTTCAGTCGATGCAGCATCAACGCTCTTAGCCTGATTTTCTACACGAATGCTGTCGTCTGTGCTCGCAGAGGCGGCTTCAGCTTTAACTTGGTTTTCATCATCCTCGCGGGGAAGAGCGCCATCGAGCTTATCTTTCAAACTTTCATTTTCACTACGTAAAGCGTTCACTTCCCCTTCTAAATCATTGAGACGCTCTAGCAGCTGTACCGCCACATCATCATTGAGCGCTTGTACCGGTGGAGCGACCAACATAATAGCCACCAGAACAGCAAATAGGCTCTGGTCGAGCTTGTAACACATACCCTTTATTCTCCTACATAAATAATTTCAACTCGGCGGTTTTCACTCCATGATTTTTCACCATGTCCTAGTGAAGCAGGTACTTCTTCCCCATAACCCACGATTTCAGCTTGCTGAGTTCTCAGCCCTCGCGCTGTCATATAGTCACGTACAGAGTAACCCCGACGTTCCGATAAGGCTACATTGTACTCGCGTGAGCCGCGTTCGTCTGCATGTCCTTCAAGTCTTATTCTTAAGTTAGGATAAGCACCTAATAAAGAGGCATGTGCTTGTAACACCGGCAAATACTCAGCGCGAATACTCGCTTGATCATAATCGAAATAGATAACCCGCTGAGCTAAAATACTCCCGGGGTTATTCAAATCAGCGGGTGAATAAGGGCTTTGACCCTGAGCGGCCAGATTGCCACTGCCATAACCGCCCTGCCCATACTGCCCATAGCCTCCTTGGCCTTGACCAGCACCACCATATTGGCCTGAGCCACCTTGACCGCCATTGGGGTTGCGGCCGCCCGCACCATTGCCGAACGGAGCATTCCCCCCCATACCACCTTGACCTTGACCAGCACCAACCTGTCCCATCCCCCCTTGACCAATGCCACCGGCTCCCCCTAAAGCATTAATATCAGGAATAGGGCCTGGCGGTGGTGGAGCTGTTTGGCAACCACTTAAAAAACTCGCTGTTAAAAGACAGCTTAAAAGAAATTTATGATGCATTGCTATTATTCCCTCGCTCATCGCATTAATCTAAATAAGGTGACCATGCAGGGTCACGCACATCATCCACTTGAGTGGCTAAGACTTGGCGGGCTTTACCATTAGCACTGGCAACCGCTAAGACCGCTCGCCCACCGGACTCGGTTGCATAAATCACCATTTCTCCATTCGGTGCTAAGGCAGGTGATTCATCATAACTACCTTCTGATACCAATTTAGAATCTTTAGAGGACGCATTCATTAAAGCAATCCGATTCGCACTGCCTATATCCCTTACCATAGCAACTGTATTGCCCACTACACTTGGTGCTGCATTGTATTCACCCGTAAAAGTCAAACGTGAACCCTCACCGCCAGCGACCGTTGTACGATACAATTGTGGCCGACCGCTTTCATCAGAAGTATAAATAATCGTATTGTTATTCGCCCAAGCAGGCTCGGTATCAATCGCTTTAGAGGTGGTGATTTGTCTTAAACCGCCCCCATTGGCATCCATTAAATAAATATCAGGATTACCTTCTTGAGATAAACTCATCGCCAAAAAACGTCCGTCCGGTGACCATGCCGGAGCAGCATTCATCCCCGGATGATCCGCAAGCACCCGCTTATCACCAGATACTAAATCTTGCACATAAATTACTGAGCGGTCACTTTCATAGGAAACATACGCTAAGCGATTACCATCGGGCGACCAACTAGGCGACATGACGGGCTTATTAGAACGTAAAATCGTGCGGGGATTAAAACCATCCGCATCTGCAACAATTAACTGATAGGTTTGAGCCTTAGCAGGGCCACTCGCCGAAACATAAGCAACTTGTGTATCAAACGCGCCTCTTTTTCCGGTCAAGCGCTCAAAAACTAAATCAGCGGCTTTATGCGCCATTCGCCGTGTATTCGAAGTTTGCGCAATTCGGTAGCCTGCCGCACGTTGACCAGTCGCGGCATTAAGAATTTCAAACTCCAAAGAACCCGCTTGCTTACCCACAATCACATATTCAGCCCCACTAGCGCGTAGCGGTTCGGTTTGAAAGGGTTGACCTAAAGCGAGGGCTTGCCCTGCTTTGGCAGGATCAATGAGTGTAAACAGCCCTGTACGCTGTAAATCCGCCTCAATCACCCCCGCTAAATCACCGCCTTGAAACGGGATAATCATCACCGGAATACCGTCATTTGTCCCATCGGTGATACGAATCACTAATTCAGCACGGCTAGTCACGGAGACCATTAGCCCACTGACTAACAATAACAACACAATCAATTGGTGTTTCATGGTTATGGCTCAAAAATTAATCTTAAGTTTTGATTATAAAGCTCGGGTAAATCCGGCTCTGGAAAAGGCTCAGAGCGATGCAAAGCCGCTATTAAGGAATCACAAAATTGTGGGCTACCATTACAATCAGTCACGCGCAATTCACGAATATTGCCCGGTGGCTTAATGGATAAAGAGACTGTAGCACGCATACCAAAAGTATCGGTTGGTTGATTCCAACGTGAACTCACGCGCCGCTTAATTTGTGCACCCCATGCTAAGGCCGCATTTTCTATCGCTTGGGGGCTAGGACCAGTATTTTGCTTAGCAAGCGCATCTTGCCTAGCCTTTTCAGCTTCTTGTTTGGCTCGCTCTTCAGCCGCTTTAGCTTTGGCTACTGCTTCGGCCTTATCTCGCTCACTTTGCTCACGGGCGCGTTCACTACTTTCACGCAAACGCCGCTCTTGATCTTCGCGTGTTTTTGACTCCGCTAATTTGCGCTCTTCCTCTTCTTTACGTTTAGCAGCTGCCTCTGCTTTCGCTTTGTCTTCCGCCTCTTGCTTGATTTTTTCTTGCTCAGCCTTCCATTTTTCTTGGTAAGCGGCACGTTTTTCAGCCAATTCCTTTTCTTCTTGGCGCTTTTTCTCATCCGCTAAGCGCTTCTCTTCAGCCTCTTTAATTTTACGCTCAATCTCGGCCGCTAATTGCTTTTCCGCTTCTTCACGCTTTTGACGAGCCTCTGCTTCCACCCGCCGGATTAAAGCTTGTTGTTCAGCATCACGCTCAGCTTGTAATTGTTTTTGTTTTTCTTCCCAAGCTTGCTCTGCTTTTAAGCGTTCTTCACGCTCTTGCTCTAACTGCTTTTCAGCTTCTTCTGCTTTACGCCGCTCACGGGCTAATTCACGTTCAGCGGCCTCTTTGCGCTCTTGCTCTTCAGCCAAGGTTTGCTGTCGCCGCTTTTCTGCTAAGGCTTGTTCAGCGGCATCAGCTTTGCGTTGTGCCTCTTCCAAAGCTTGCTCAGCAGCTTCTTTACGCGCCAGCTCAGCTTGTAGTGCCTGTTGACGTGCTGTTTCCGCTTTAGCTTCAGCCTCATCCGCTAGGGCTTGCTGACGCGCTTGTTCTGCTTGGCGCTTACGCTCCGCTTCCTGTTGTTGGCGCTCAGCTGCTAAAACGGCTTGTTCAGCTTGCTGGCGTTGCTTTTCTTCAGCTAGACGCTGCCGCTCAGCTTCTTTTTCAGCTTTAGCTTGAGCTGCTGCAGCTGCTGCTTCACGCTCACGTTCACGTTGAGCCTGCTCACGAAGCTTGCGCTCTTGTTCTTGCTGCTTTTGGGTTGCTGCACGGGCAGCCTGTTCAGCTTGAGCCTTAGCATCCTCAATCGGATAGGGGGCTTCAACTAATTCAGGAGACTGCTCTGCTAAAGGCTTCAGGCCATTGACTTGGACGGCAACCGAAGCTTCAGGGGGTTCTGGCGTTTTATTGAGTTGAAAGCCAACAATCAGCAGAATTAAAACAAGGAGATGTATAACAATCGCCCAAAAGAGAGCCACTGGATTTTTTAGCAGTTCTTTGAACATGATTTGCTTATTTCTACAGTTCCTGCAAATTGAAAGCCTTGTTGTTTAGCAGGCTGCTCACTTTTGTTTAACCGGATCAGCCAATAAATGGATAGCTGTAGCACCCGCTCTTTGCGCTGCAACCATCGCCGTCATTACATATTGATACTCAACCCCTGCATCCGCACGAATATTCACTGCCCGATTGCGCTTATTCGCTAGTTGCTCTTTTACATAAGTTGTCAGTTGCTTAGCATTCAATTGATCACCCTCTTGCAACAGATATTGTCCTCTTTGATCAACTAAAATTATTAAAGGTTCCTGCTGATTATCGGATTGTAAGGGCGAAGCATCCGCATCAGGCGCATCAATCGTCACACCTGCTTGCATCATTGGAGCAGTGACCATAAAAATCACCAATAGAACGAGCATTACATCGATATAGGGCACGACATTCATTTGTGCCATCGACTTACGCGCCCGCCTCATCGACGCACCTGCTGAGTCGCAGCGTGACGCTCTAACAATGCAGTAAACTCTTCTCGAAAGTTATCGTAACTCACCGCTAAGCGATCCACATGATCCACAAAACGGTTATAAGCCACGACAGCGGGGATGGCAGCAAATAAACCAATCGCGGTGGCAATCAAAGCTTCAGCAATACCGGGGGCAACGACGGCTAAACTCGCTTGCTGCATTTTTCCCAACGAGAGAAAAGAATTCATAATCCCCCAAACCGTACCAAACAAACCCACATAAGGGCTGGTTGATCCCACCGTGGCAAGAAAAGCTAAATTTTGCTCTAAACCATCAATTTCTTTGGAAGCCGCCACGCGCATCGAACGCTGCACCGCCTCCGTGACGGGCAACGGATGCGCTGACTCTAATTGGCTAAGCCTGCGATACTCGTGAAAGCCGTCATAAAAAATCCGTGCCAAACCTGAACGTTGCGGTGCTTTTGCTAACTCTTCGTATAAAGCAGGCAAAGAAATCCCACTCCAAAAGCGCTCTTCAAACTGTTCAGCCTGTCGCCGTGCTTGCTTGAGCTTACTAGCTTTGACAATAATTAAAGTCCAAGAAAGTAAGGAAGCCAATACCAATAGTCCCATTACCATTTTGACAACTAAACTGGCATTCAAAATTAAATGCAGAATCGACAGATCAGTACTCACCGCTGAACTTACCTCGAATATCGATGGGAATGGGTTTAGGCCGAAAACTATCAGCATCCACGCACACCACTCTGACTATGCCCGCAATCAAATGTTCACGTTTATTTTCAAGTAAATGATCACGCCAAATATTTTGCCGGAAATGAATACTGGTTCGTCCTAGCTCATGGATTGCAGCTTCGACCAATAATAAATCATTGAATAAAGCAGGCTTTAAATAATCAACCTGTAAACTACGAACCACAAATACAATGCCTTGCTCACGAATCAGCTGATCTTGTTCATAACCTAACGAGCGTAACCATTCAGTACGGGCGCGTTCCATAAAATTGATGTAATTGCTGTGATAGACCACCTTGCCTGCATCCGTGTCCTCATAATAGACCCGCACTGGCAAACAGTAGCCATTTAATATGTTGGGAGTTTCTGTTTTCATGGCGCAAGGATAATGAAAAAGGTAAGAAGCTACCAATTAATTTATACGCCAAAGCGGGACTGATGCAGCAGCCCTCGATAAAAACACATCACTACGGCAAAAGCCTCAGATCTGAATCAAGATCTGAGTATTGAGTCCGTTTAATGTGCTGATCCCGCTTGAGTGGATTGTGCATCACTGGCTTGATATTCAGTCAAAAACTTATGTGGATTCACATAAAAGACTTGATCCAACCAAAATGGCTTTTCTGGTTTTAGCTCAGAGACTTGAGGCGATAAACTACGAATAGAATAATACAAATTCGCAGGGCGACGGGTATTCTGCTTCGGTAGTCCGACCGCACCAATCTTTTCACCGGTTTTAACCCAGCTCCCCGGCTTGACATTGACCTTTTCTAAATTGGCATAATTATGTAAGCGCCACTTAGAGCCAAGGACTAACACCGTGTTATCACCGGCTGGATTATTTTCGCTATAGACCACCCAGCCACTCGTACTTGCAACGACAGGCGTGCCTTCGCGGGCGAAAATATTGATACCTTTTTGTGCGTTTTGGCCACCTACATACCAGTAAGCAGCTGGATTCCAGTCGTAAGGCTTAGCGCCTTCTACTGGCATGTGGCGATCTTCAGGAATCCAATAACCCATCATAACGATGGTGAGTGCGCCTAAAAATAATAATGGTTTTTGCATCGCTCAGCCCTCTCGTTTACCGCGTATGTAAGGCAACCTCCATACAAAATACAGATATGTGCTAGGTTGAAAAGTTCAGCTTTTTTTTATTAATTTCACACAAAAACGCTGAGAAATAAACTTCTACCGACGATTTGCACTGAGCCTGTTAATAATTCACAAGGCTCATTCGCCCTTGACACCCAGCTGTTGCTGAATTTTTTTAATCGGAGCACGTAAACTTTCTGGAGTATTATTGTACCAATCTTTCAAATACTTAGTTAGTGACTTATCCTTGCTATCATCCCCTAAATTAATGTAATTGATAGCCGCCCAAGCCTCCGGCTGCTCCGCAAAAATCTTTAATAAATGTGAAGCCATTTTCTCATTTAAACTACGGTCTTTCGCATAGGGATCTGCCTCTAAAGTTCCTTGGTGTTGTTGATACCAACTGGCCAGATTGGGAGCAAAGCTACGTTGCTTCTCTTTCAGCATATCCGCTACATATTTGCGTAGCTCTGGCGCATATTCTTTCCAGTTTTCATAAGGCGGATTAACCGCCCACTGATCCGCTAACTTTTCTAAACTGAATAAGCTAAATGCCTCACACAAGGACTCCTCGAACCATTGCTGTTTGGAAACATTATTAGGTGCAAGATCATAATTACTTAATAGGTGGCAAGTTTCATGCGAAAACTGATAAGCCAATTGTGACCAGTAGCGCCCATTGACATCCAGCAAAACGACATACTCACCGTTAGCCGCACGCTCGTACAAGGAAATAGGCCCTTTTTCATCATTCCGAACCAGTACAGGCTCTAAACGACGGCTACCAATATATGGGGCAATCGCCATGACGGTTGAATCCAACACAGCTTGGACATCTTTAACCTCGGCTGCTTGCCAAGCAGCATCAACTTGAACTTGAAAAGGTGGGGCAAGAGCTAAGGTCCAAGTTGGAAAAAGCAAGCCAATTATTAAAATGGAGCAAGATTTGTAGGTTTTGTAGGTTTTGAACATGGCGACATCCCAGTAACTCACTAAGATAGTGAATAACTGGAATCAATAGCAAACAATGGCAGCGCTGAATAAGGCTGCGGGTTTAAACTGTTAGAATTAGCAGAGTATCGGTTAGATACTCTAAGTTAAACACCCCAACAGGCGTCGAAAATTTACTCGTTTAGGCGAAACACCTAAACGCCTACGTTTCGTTTGCAATAAAGTAAATCCCAAACACCATGCCCTAATCTTAAACCACGCTGCTCAAATTTAGTCAGCGGGCGAAAATCAGGGCGCGGGGAGAAAGGTTCACCATTTGGATTCATGGTGTAAAAGTCAGGGCTAGCTTGCAGCACCTCCGCCATAGCCTGCGCATAATCTTGCCAATCTGTCGCTAAATGCAATAAACCGCCCTCTTGTAAGCGGGTCGCTAATAAACTCACAAACTCCGCTTGGATGATCCGACGTTTATGATGACGCTTTTTATGCCAAGGATCAGGGAAATAAATTTGTATGCGATCCAGTGAGCCAACGGGAATACGTTGCTGAATAATATCAACAGCATCTGTGTTCATTACCCGCACATTCTCTAATTGATATTTTTGCACCAAATGCAATAAATGACCCACACCAGGGGTATGCACTTCGATCCCAAGGAAATTACGCTCGGGGGCAGCTCTTGCCATTTGTGCTAAACTTTCGCCATTTCCAAAGCCAATTTCCAAACTAATGGGCGCAGTATTAGTAAATATCGCTGAGAAATTGAGCAAACCCTGAGCTTCAGCAATCCCATACTGCGGCCAAGCTGTTTCTAAAGCCTGCTCTTGCCCTTTGGTTAAGCGCCCTTGTCTTAACACAAAGCTTTTAATTTGGCGTGGGTGATTGACATCCATCTGAAGATACTTGGCTAATAAAAGCGCGTATTAGAGCATATCACGCCAGTACTGTCATACGGTCAAGCGAGCTAAGATAAACAAAAACACTCACTGATTAGGTATCTTCTTTTTTAGGGGGTATGAAACGATACCCCTTGCCCCAGACAGTATTTAGATACTTCGGCAAATTGGGTTTTGCTTCGATCTTTTTACGCAGCCGATTCATATGCACATCAATACTCCGATCTAAGGGATGATGGCTATTACCGCGTAAAGCCTCCGAGATCTGATCACGGGTGACAATCTTGCCGGCATGATCAAACAGGAAGCGCATCAAGCGAGTTTCTGTCGTGGTTAATTTAACCGTCTGACCATCTCGAAAAAATAAACCATGCTCAGGATCAAAGCAATAAGCATAAGAATCACTCAAGCGCGTTTCCGTGGGACGGTGATGCCTGAGAATATTTTTCAACCTTAACAATAGCTCTGTCATATGAAAAGGTTTAATTAAATAATCATCAGCCCCAAGCTGTAAGCCCGCTATACGATCATCGACCGCTTGTTGCGAAGATAAAATCAATACCGGTAATCGACTATAATGTTGCTTTACCCAAGATAACCAATGCAAACCATTTTCACCGGGCAAGAGTACATCCATTACAATCACATCCACTGAATTAAGGTTT
>JBJOOT010000064.1:0-16976 GCA_046051185.1 Pseudomonadota bacterium
GCTTGCGATTCATATTGGTGACCCTCATTTAGCCGCTGTCATTTTACCCCGCTCAGGCTTGGGTCATAAGCAGGGGATTGTACTTGGGAATCTAGTGGGTTTGATTGACTCTGATTATCAAGGTGATTTAATGATTTCTTGTTGGAACCGTGGGCAGCAAAGTTTTGTCATAGAACCGGGTGAACGCATTGCGCAAATCGTATTTGTACCGGTGTTACAAGTCGAATTAGCTGCTGTTGAGGCATTTGATCAATCCATACGCGGTACGGGTGGCTTTGGACATTCGGGCCGACAATAAGTTTAGTCTATTAACACTGAGCAAAACTATAAAAATAGGGGCTTATTATGAATGTTAAGGTATTTTTTAATCACTATTGTTTAGTCTGTTTCTTAGGAATAGCTGCCGTCAGTCTTGCAAGCTGCTCAGCACCAGCACCGTCTAGCAATGTCTATAGCACGACTCAAGCGGGGACTTTGCAAGAAGTACAATTTGGTACAGTCGTTGCAGTGCGTTCGGTGAGTATTCAGCAAAATAGCTCGGAAACGGGCCAAGTAGCGGGTGGGATTATTGGTGGAGTAGCAGGCAGTGATTTAGGTCAGGGCAAAGGCCAAGTGGTTGGTAGTGTGGCGGGTGCGGTGGCCGGTGGTGCTATTGGTAGCCTCATTGATCGAGCGACTGAGGTCAAACCCGGCCTTGAGATCACGGTAAAATTGCAAAACGACAAAATCGTCGCATTAGCACAAATTGCTGATGAAATCTTCCAAGTCGGTGATAGTGTTAAAATCCTCACGAATAACGGTAAATCGCGGGTGGTACATTAAACTTAAACCTTAAATTAAGTCGCTTTCGGATTCACCCAAGCACTTAAAGCGATCAGGCTCGCCAGTAAAGCGATGAAGCTGGCGAGTGCCGCTATAACTAATTCCGTAGCATGCCGGAAGACTCTGACCGTTCCAATGGCCGACTTGCCTAATAGCTTTAAAATACCTTTAGTCTCAGCACCGTATTTTAGGCTTAGCTTTTCCAAGCGGCGTAAATCATCGACCGAATCGGCATAACGTAAAATCTCCAAAGTAGCCACCAATGAAGTTGATTTACGAATTGAATTGACTTGTTGTGCGGTCTCACTTAAGGCCTCTAAAGCTTTAGGATTATAAGCTTTAACGGCTGCTTGGCGTAAACGATCTAGGTTTTTCTCCCCACGAGTAGCGAGTAATAAAGCTTTATAATCCACAAGTGCTGTCGCTTGTTGGATTAAAACTGCTTGCATCTTGGGGGATAATTTATTGGCTCGGGTCGCCATTTTTAAAGTTGAAGCACCCGTTTTTAAAGGTGCGGCTGAACCTGAACTCAGCACGGTGATGGCGGTTAATCCGACCCCTACTCCGGCTAAAGCGGTAATCAATTCATTCACCTCTTTGCCCGCTTGGAGATTTTGATACTGCTCATAAAGATCACGAGCATCGCCAATCACCGTAAAATCCGCAGTCACCGCACCAGCTACCCCAGCACTTGTCTCAGCACTGCCCTCAATAAAACCATCCGCAAACTGCTCAGTTTGCCGCCGAGCCACTTGCCAAGGTGTTTCTAAGGCTTCAATCCGAGGGAGAAATTGAGCCGCATTGACCGAATAGCCAAAAATCTGCGCAAGGTTTAAATACAGGCGAGCCTCATCAGGATTATCGTTTTGAATAGCAGCCTCTATGTGTGCCTCTAACTCCGCTGGCTTCACTGTTTTAGTCATTAAAGCAGCGACATTCACTGGGAGATGATCAAACTCCCAGTATTTAAAAACCGCCATTAGGCTCGCTACAAGGAGTGCAAAAGCACTAACAAACACGATAGCTCTTAACATAGTTAAAGCTTAGCGCAAACCCAATGGATTATTGGGATCAATCCCCTCCATAAAGGGTAAATGACGCTCTTTATTCGTGAGTTGATAAACCTTACCAATCCAATTGCTGACCATACTTTTGGCCGTATCACGCCAAGTATTTGGTAATAGCGGGATCAAATTGCTTTCTGGAAACTCAGGAAGCTCCGTGCCTTGAGTACGTGCAGACTCCAAGCGCAGCCGGTACTCATTCAAAATTGCCTTCACTTGGGGACGGAAATAGTTTTGCGGGAATGGTGGATAATCCGGGCGACGACCAAAATACCAAGCATTTACCTCCCGCCGAAACTCTTTCATCAAACTAATCCCATCATATTCTGGATGGCCTTGAAAAAAGACAAACCGAAAAAGATCAGGACTCACCGCCAAATGCACCCCAGCTTTCTGGCTTTCAGCTAAGACTTTTAAGCCTTTTGCCTCTAACTGCTGGCGATCTATTTGATTAAACCGTGAATGGGGTACATCGAAATGCGTATTCAAATTCGATACCAGTGGATGCTCAGGCATCGTCAAGGCATGTTGATAGACCCCCCAACGCTTAAACCCCAAAGGCCGACGGCGAATCCCATACAGATGCTGCACAATGGCATGACTAGCTAAACAGGAGCAAAGAGTCGAGGTCACATTCTCTTGCGCCCATTCGACAACCTCCATGAGCCCCTGCCAAAATGGCTCATCTTCTAAGTTCGCATGAACAGGATTAGCCCCTGTAATGATCAGAGCATCCAAGCCTTTGTGTTTAAGATCGGCGAAACTTTCATAATATTGAGCGATATAGGCTTGAGCAGCTGCTCCACGTGGTAGGCTATCCAAGGTAAAAACATGCATGTGAAACTGGGCAATCTGATTCGACATGCCTACCAAACGGAAAAACTGACGCTCAGTGGCGGCTAAAGCCGCATCCGGCATCATATTCAATAAGCCAATATGCAGCTCACGAATGTCCTGATGCTCCGCATAATCTTCACGAAGAATATCTTGCCCTTCTGCCCGCAGGCGTTGAAAGGTCGGTAGGCCTGAATGATCAACCAATGGCATGCTTAAGCACCCTGATAACGCTGAATAGCGGTTTCGACTAATTGATTAAAATCTTGTTCATTGCGCACTTTAGCCACCTCTTCTGAAGTCACTGTATAACCATGATTCCTTGCGATGGTTTCATAGCGTGGAATCCGTGAATGGAAAAGCCGTGGAAAAATCCAACGTGTGAATTCATCAGGATCCATTTCTGCAGCGTATTTCAAACCCGTTTCTTGTAAGTACGCCGCCAACTGTTCTTGTAAGAATTGCGGGCGATAATACAAAGGCTTAGGATCACTTTTCGCCCGATCAATCAGCTTTTGCTCTTCAGCTGGAGTCGTCACTTGAATATAAAGAATTAACGAATGCTGTGCTAATAACTCAATCACACCCGGCTCATCCAATTCACATAAACTGCCGCCCACATCATTCACAAAATGGGAATAGCCATAAATACTATGCGCTTTACGAATGAATTCCGGCACATCATACATGGCACGAATTTCAGCTAAACGATACTCGGCCTGATGGCGTACAAATTGATCGAGAGCGACCCCGCCTAATTCTGGATTCCCTAATTTACCTACATAAGAGAGTACCGGCCCTGGGTCATCAATCGTGATATTATTGGTAATAAAAATCCAATCTTTGCGCAGTAAATCTTTTAAGAACGGCACTTTCATCGCCTGCTCTTTAATAAGATCAAGAATAGCTTCATCTAAATAACGCTTACCAATCCGATAATCACCCGAATAATGGAACCAATCCTGTTGCCGTAGGGTAGTAGAGAGATGAGTTTTTCCTACTCCAGACATACCTAATAGAGTAACGCTTTTATTTTTCCATTGACGGTAATCTTCAACCGAGAGTCGCACAGCTATTCCCCAGACAAGTAAAAAATTAAAATTGAATTGTAAACAAAAAAGGCATCCATTTGCACGGATGCCTTTGAGTTAAGCGCAGAGCAGTACTTAAACTGCTCGTAATTTAGGTGAAATTACTTTTGACCTAAACCTAAAGCTTCTTTCACCAAAGCTTGTTGCTGAGCTTGATGCACATAGAGCGAACCTACAGCTGGTGCGGCGGCAGCTGGACGGCTGACACAAGAAATTTCCGCCAACTCATACGCTTCAAAACGATGACGAATACCATCCCAAGCCCCTTGATTCACCGGCTCTTCTTGACACCAAATCAGTGTTTGTAGATTCGGATAGGCCGAAACAACCTGCCGTAACTCAGGTGCGGGGAAAGGATAGAGTTGCTCAATCCGTACAATGGCCACATTGTCTAGATTATTCTTTCTACGCTCTTCCAATAAGTCGTAATAGACTTTACCGCAACACATGATGACCCGATCAATCGCCGCTTTATTTTCTGGCTTCACATCCACATCATCAATGACGACTTGGAATTCACCTTCGGTGAAATCTTTGAGTTCATTCACTGCTAATGGATGACGTAACAAACTCTTCGGTGTGAAGACAATCAAAGGCTTACGATAATTACGCAAGACTTGACGACGCAGCATGTGGAAAGTTTGCGCAGGAGTCGTTGGCACAACGATCTGAATATTTTCCTGTGCGGCTAATTGCACAATCCGTTCAATCCGTGCAGAGGAGTGTTCGGGGCCTTGACCTTCAAAGCCATGTGGCAAGAACATAACCAAACCGCATAGACGTTGCCATTTTTGTTCACCAGAACTGATGAACTGGTCAATCACGACTTGAGCACCATTCACGAAGTCACCGAATTGGGCTTCCCAAATCGTTAGATTTTCTGGCTCAGCAGTGGCATAACCATACTCATAGGCTAGAACAGCTTCTTCAGACAATACGGAGTCAATGACATTAAAAGAACCTTGATCTGGTGTTAGGTTCAATAAAGGCAGCCATTGTCTACGCTCTTCTTGATGATGCAAGACAGCATGACGATGAGAGAAAGTACCGCGACCACAATCTTGACCAGATAAACGGACATTACGCCCTTCTTCTAGCAAAGTGGCATAGGCTAAAGTCTCACCAAAGCCCCAATCGGCTGGTTTTTCTCCTTTGCCCATTGCCACACGATCTTCAATCACTTTCAAGACCCGACGATGCACTTTGAAATCAGCTGGAATATTGTTCAACCAACTGGCTGATAAAGCAGCGATCCGCTCTGCACTGACTGTTGTATCAACTTTATCGCGCCATTTGCCACTTAAATAAGTTTTCCAGTGGGTTTGTAATTCATTAGGCAAACCCTCTACATTCGGCTGCCCAAAATAACCACGCACTACCTCGCCTGCATCCATGACCTCACGGAAATCCGCGACCATTGCATCGGCTTCCTCGCGAGTGATCACGCCCTCTTTAATTAGCTTCTCAGCGTATTGAGTGCGAGTCGTTGGCAAGTTACGAATAATGCTGTACATAACTGGCTGAGTCATAGAAGGCTCATCCGCCTCATTATGACCTAAGCGGCGATAGCATACTAAGTCGATCACCACGTCTTTCTTAAAGCGATTGCGATAATCTAAAGCGACTTTGGCCGCATAGATAACGGCTTCAGGATCATCCCCATTGACGTGAATGATCGGGGCATTGATCATCTTCGCCACATCCGTTGGATAATGCGTAGAACGGCTATCAGTGGTAGTACTGGTCGTGAAGCCGACTTGGTTATTGATAACAATATGAACCGTACCCAGCGTGCGATAGCCGCGCGTTTGTGCCATATTGAAGGTTTCCATCACCACGCCTTGACCTGCAAACGCAGCATCACCGTGGATACTAATCGCCATCACTTGCTCGCCAGTACGATCACCACGCCGCTCTTGGCGTGCACGAACTGAACCAATCACCACAGGGCTTACAATTTCTAAGTGAGAAGGGTTGAAACCTAAAGCTAAATGCACGGGGCCACCAGCAGTCATAATATCGCTGGAATAACCTTTGTGATATTTAACATCACCCGTATATTGACCATCGTCTACCTTACCTTCGAACTCACTGAAAAGTATCCCAGAAGGCTTATACATGACATTGATCAGGACATTCAAACGACCACGGTGAGCCATACCGATCACCGCTTCTTTCATACCCGCCGCACCACCTTCTTGCAAAATACGATGAAGCATTGGAATTAAGCTTTCGCCACCCTCCAAGCCGAAACGCTTTTGCCCCACATACCGACGATGCAAATATTGCTCAAACCCCTCAGCGGCTGTTAACTGCTTGAGCAACATTTTCTTCTGGTCATTGCTTAAGACCTCACGCCCCATATCCGGCTCAATGCGTGCCTGAATCCAGCGTTTCTCTTCCAGATCCATAATGTGCATGTACTCAAATCCAATCGTACGCACATAAGTTTCTTTTAAAGAATTGAAAATATTGCCTAGTGTGGGCGTGCCTTTTAAATGGAAAGAACCGGGGTCAAAAGCGATGTTTGGATCAGTATCTTGTAGCTCATTCGCCTCAAGCGTAAGCTCAGGTACATTCATGCGAATACCATAATCCCCTAAAGGATTGGTATTGGCCGCTAAATGACCGACATAGCGATAAGAATTAATCAAGCGTGAAACACGAACCTGATAACTCCGACGCTCTAAGACACTTTGCGGCTGGTAAGTCTCACTAGCGGCCATAGCGCTGGTAGCACCATTGGTTTTAGTCTTGCTGCCACCACCATTTAAGCCAGCACCTTGTTCTAAGAGATCGAGGTTTCTAAAGTAATCCCGCCATTCAGCAGACAGGGTTTCTGGGGATTCTTGATATTGCTGATAAATCTGTTCTAAGAGAATGGCCTGTTCGCCATCTAGAAAAGACTCATCGAGCAGGGCGTTACCTTGTTGGCTCATCATCCGTACTCCTTCGTGCTCCTAGTAGATGCTGCTAGTTATGCTTTTTAAGCCTGATGTCGACAATCTTAATGATTCAGGGGGGCAAGTATATCCCAAAGGGGCAGTAATTCCATCCCTTAATCGACAAGTTTTGACAAGAAAAACTGAGTTTAGCTTAACCAGATTAAGCTAGCCATGCGCCCTGTTTGTCCATCGCGGCGAAATGAAAAGAAACGTTCTTGCTCTGTGTAAGTACAGAAATCTCCCCCATAAACGGCCGTGACTCCCATTGCAGCTAAGCGTTGACGCCCCAACTGATAAATATCCGCTAACCATTTACCCTCAGATTTTGGCGTAAAAGCCTCAGCAGCTTGGGGCTGATGTGCCATAAAGGCTGTACGTACCTCATTACCGACTTCAAACGCGCTGGGGCCAATTGCAGGCCCTAGCCAAGCAAGGATTTCAGCGGGATCACAGTCTAAAACACCTACCGTTTCTTCTAAAATACCATCGCATAAACCGCGCCAACCCGCATGCGCAGCTGCTACCCGCGTTCCAGCACGATCACAGAACAAAACGGGCAAGCAATCCGCTGTCATCACCACACAAACTTCTTTCGTTTTGAACGAAACGGAAGCATCTGCCGGACAACCCAGATTGTCGACATTCTGCTGTGCAACCTTCACACCATGTACTTGTTGTAACCAAAAAGGCGAGCTTGGCAACGCTAATAATTCCGTCACTAATTGACGATTCTGTGCCACAGCCGTCGGATTATCCCCGACATGATCGCCCAAATTTAAAGTATCAAACGGTGCAATACTCACGCCACCTGATCGAGTGGTACAGACAGCTTGCACAGGCTCAGGGGCAGGCCAGTCCGGCTTGAGCCAATCCTTCATACCGCCTCCTCAGTACGTAATAGGTCTAAAAGTAGCGCCATATCCTCTGGTAGGGGTACTTCCCACTCCATATCTTCCTCAGTAAGCGGATGAACTAATCCTAAGCGAGTCGCATGTAAGGCTTGGCGTGGAAAAGCACGTAACGCTTCACGAAGCTCCTCACTAATTCCAGCCGGAACACGCGGCCGCCCACCATAGAGCTGATCGCCCACAATAGGCATCTGGTTAGCGGTTAAATGCACTCGAATTTGATGGGTACGACCTGTTTCTAAAGCGACTCGCAATAAAGTGTGATGACGAAAGCGCTCTTCCACTCGATAATGTGTAATAGCTTCTTTCCCCCCCTCAATTACTGCCATTTTTAAGCGATCAATGTGATGACGACCGATATTGGCATCAATCGTGCCGCCTGCAATTACAGGACGCTGGACAAGTGCTAAATATTCACGGCTCACATCCCGCTCTTGGAGTTGTTCAACTAAGGAACTATGAGCCGCTAAGGTTTTCGCGACCACCATTAAACCTGTGGTATCCTTGTCCAAACGATGCACAATGCCCGCTCGCGGCAGCATTTCTAAGGATGGATTGTAATGCAATAAACCATTTACCAAAGTACCTGACCAATTCCCCGCGGCTGGATGCACGACTAAATTGGCAGGCTTATTCAGCACCATAATTGCCTCATCCTCATAGACAATATCGAGGGGTATCGCCTCAGCCTCTGAGTGAGTTTGGACTTCTTGAGTGGCATGGATAATAATCTGCTCGCCGCCGGTTAAGCGTTCCTTGGGTTTGAGCGGCTTATTATCGACTAATACTTGCCCAGACTTTATCCATTTCTGTAACTGGCTGCGGGAGTATTGTGGGCATAGGCTGGCTACAACTTGGTCTAAACGTTGTTGTGCCATTTCCGGCGGGACAATGCTAACTATTTGCTGATCTTGGGGCATGTTAAAACCAATGAATGCGTTATACTTGCAACTTTATTCCATCATACGTGTTATAAAACAAATGTCGATAAGTAGAACATCCCAAGCGCGAGCGACCCGCCTAATTTTAAGCCTTACTTTGGCTGCCAGTGTCAGTGCCTGCTCTTTATTGTCTGGTGATGCCGCTAAGAAAGACGAAACTGAAGGCTTATCGGCTGATGCGATCTATCAACAAGCGCAAACGGCTGTAAAATCAACCGATTATCCACGGGCAATCCGGCTTTATGAATCCTTAGAGGCGCGTTATCCCTTAGGGATTCATGCCCAACAAGCTCAACTAGAATCCGCCTATGCTTATTATAAATATGATGAGCCAGATACCGCTTTAGATAGAGTGGATCGCTTTATTCGCATGAATCCAAGCAGTAAAGATATGGCCTATGCCTTGTATCTACGGGGGCTAGTGAATTTTAATCGGGGCAGTAGTTTAGTCGATCGAGTGTTCCCACGCTCAATTGCTGACCTTGATATTGTCCGCCAAAAAGAGGCTTTCCATGATTTTTCAAGGGTTATCAATCGCTATCCCGATAGTCCTTATGCCAAAGATGCCCAATTAAGAGTGCAATATTTACGCAATACCTTAGCTGAGTCTGAAGTGAATGTGGCTAAATATTATATGGAGCGCGGTGCTTGGCTAGCCGCTTTCAATCGTGCGGAATATGCGATTAAACATTACCAAGGCTCTCCAGTCGTTATCGATGCTTTGGAAATTAAAGTAAAAGCGGCTCAGCAACTCGGTAAATCTGATTTAGCCACCGATAGCTTGCGAGTGTTAGAAGCGAATTTCCCTGAGCGTGCAGCCAAGCTCAAGGCAGGAAAATAAGCTTGTTATAGTTTTTATAGCCTCATATCTGCCCTTAAATTTTTTGGGCAGATTGCTCAGTTGATTCGCTAAGCAGCGCGTTCATCAGTGCGCTTATCTGAAATTCTTCACCCTTCGCCCACCTTCCCTTACACTCCAATTGTAAGAACCCAAATAAAAAATAATAAAAATTAAGGGGCAACATGAACCACTCACTTTCGTGGCGAGTTTTGGTGTTTGCGGGGTGTCTATGCTGTTTTCAAGCTGTTCAAGCGGATGACGATACACCAGTCTCTACACCAACACCCAACTATATGGGCGCAAGCTTAGGTACGGCATCTTCTGAATTCTGTACAGGTTTGAATCATTGCGGTGAAACCAATAACACTTGGAAAGCTTATAGCGGTGTACGGCTGAACGATAAGATCTTCGTTGAGGGCGGTTATGTCCAATTTGGCGAACAGCAAGGACTTGACGCTAACAATAATAAAACCAGCTCTAAAACCAAAGGTTATAGCACGGTTGGAGTCGTTACTTATCCCTTGAATAACCAAATCGAATTATTCGGCAAAGCGGGCATGTGGTGGTGGAAAAACGAGCATAAAAAATCCACGGGTACTACTGCCAGCGAGGGTAGTGACATCTTGCTAGGGGTGGGTGCTAATTACAATCTTGGCAATAATATGGGTGTGCGGGCAGAGTGGGAGCGTTATCAAGTTTCCCAAGACAATGCGGCCAAACAGCCCTTAGATTTATTATCAGTCGGTGTAACTTTCTCTTCTCTATAAAAAATAATTAATAAAAATAATAAAAATAAATTAACTAGGGGTTTGATCATGTTCACAAAGTCAGCGATTGCTGCTTCGATGCTATTGGGCTTGGGTTTAGTGATTTCAGCGAGCGTTGAAGCTGGCGGTAGTTACCAAAAACAAAACTGGGGTATTGCTCAGCCGACTCACTTTTATGGCGGGGCAAGCTTAGGCTTAGCGAATCAAAATGAATTTGAGGAAGGAACAACCACCGCTGGCAAACTTTATGGTGGGGTCAAACTCAATCGTATGTTTGGCGCTGAATTCGGTTATATGAAATTGGGTGAAGTCGAAAGCACTTCATCAGAAGGGCGTTTAAGCACTCATTTAAAGAGTGATACCAGTGCACTCTATGCGGCAGGTTTAGGCTATATGCCTGTGGCTCCTCACTTAGAATTAATGGGTAAGCTGGGGGTCGTGGGTTGGTCACAAGAAAGCAGCAAGGAAATTCCCTTGATTGCCGAAAAATCCTCTCAAAGTGAATCGGGTATCAGCCCGTTACTAGGCATTGGTGCACAATATCGGGTAGGGCAAAATATGCATCTACGCGGTGAATGGGAGCGTACCTTTAATGCAGGCGCAACCGATACTGAATTTGAAACGGACGTAGATTTATTCACCGTCGGTGTGAGTTTTTCAACTTTATAAACTGAGCGAGTACTTGCAAAGAAGAAAAATAACAGGGGGTTGCTTATGAAAAAACTCATGATGTTAAGTCTAGTATTAGGCTTATTGAGTGCTATAAATGCAGTACAAGCCGATGGGCTATTTGGCTTTAATACTGCACCCGTTAATTCCAATTTTAGCTTTAATAACGGCTTAAAAATGTATGCCGGTGTTAGTGCAGGCTATGCCATGCAAAGTGATGCCTGCAATATGCCTTTCTTTGAAGGTAGCTGCGAAGATGGTTCAGCGGGTTGGAAAGTATTCGGTGGGGCGCGTTTTAATCCGATGTTTGGTACTGAATTAGCGTATACCAAATTAGGTACTGCTGAGAAAAAAGGCCAAGTCGGTGAAGAAAACGTCTATGTTAAAAACGAATTAGCAGGCTATCAACTCAGTGGCATTGCTTATTTACCGATTAATGTAATACCCAATTTGGAATTGATGGGCAAAGGCGGAGCCATGTTTTGGGAGCGTGATACGAAAGAATCGCTCGATAATGCAAGAGATCAAACCACCGATAAAGGGATTTCGCCGTTAGTGGGTGTGGGAGCGCAATATCAGCTCAATCAAAACCTGCATGTACGCGGCGAATGGGAGCATATCTTCAATACAGGCTCTGGCTCAGAGCATGAGACCGATGCTAATAATTATACGGTTGGTTTAATGTACTCCACCTTGTAAAGATAAACTATCTACCTCAAGAGTAAGGCTGCACATTTCCACAAGCTTAGGTTAGAGTGGGACTATTTCAGCTTTACCTTGAGGAAGACTTGTATGTCTAGACAATCCGATTTTATTGCGCCCTCGATTCTTTCCGCGGATTTCGCTCGTTTAGGCGAAGAGGTGGATCAGGTATTAGCCTCTGGGGCAGACATAGTGCATTTTGATGTGATGGATAATCATTATGTACCTAATCTCACCATTGGCCCTTTAGTCTGTGAAGCGCTCCGCAAGCATGGCGTTACTGCGCCCATTGATGTGCATTTAATGGTTAAGCCCGTGGATCGGATTATTCCTGATTTTGCCAAAGCAGGGGCAAGTTATATTACTTTTCATCCAGAAGCTTCTGAGCATATTGACCGCAGCCTACAATTAATTCGAGCCGAAGGTTGCAAAGCGGGTTTAGTGTTCAATCCCGCCACGCCCCTTAGTGTCCTTGAATATGTCTTGGATAAGGTTGATATGATTTTAATTATGTCGGTGAATCCGGGGTTCGGCGGGCAAAGTTTTATTCCCTCTGCTTTGACTAAACTACGTGAAGCTCGCAAACTGATTGATGCTTCGGGTTTAGATATTCGTTTAGAAATCGATGGCGGAGTCAAAGCCAGTAATATCCGTGCCATTAAAGAAGCGGGGGCAGATACTTTTGTCGCAGGCTCAGCCATTTTTGGCGCAGCGAACCCCGATGATCCACAGCACTACAACCGTATTCTTGCGCAGTTCCGTGCACAATTAGCAGCGGCAAACATTGAATGACACCCTTTCAACCCAAACTAATCTTAATTGATTTAGATGGAACGCTCGTCGATAGTGTGCCTGATTTAGCCTATTCGATTGATCAAACAATGCTAGCCCTCGGTTTGCCTGTGCGCGGTGAAGCTGCTGTACGAACTTGGGTAGGTAATGGGGTAAAAACTTTAGTGGAGCGGGCTGTAAGCAATACTTTAGATCAACCTGCTGACCCCCTCGTATTTGAACAAGCTTTAGCCGTGTTTATGCAAATTTATGCTGAAAATACCTCACAACGCAGCCGCATTTATCCGGGGGTTATAGAGGGCTTAGATTTTTTACAACACTGTAAAGGCCTTCAACTTGCCTGTGTAACCAATAAAGCCGCGCAATTTACACATCGACTATTAAAGGATTTAGGTCTGTTCGAGCGTTTTGCATTGATTGTCAGTGGTGATACTTTAGCCGAGAAAAAGCCCCATCCATTGCCCTTGCTATACGCAGCTGAGCAATTAGGCGTCCTGCCCACTGAAGCCTTAATGTTAGGGGATTCAAAATCAGATGTGAAAGCAGCGCGTGCCGCAGGTTTTAAAGTCATCACCGTCAGTTATGGTTATAATCATGGTGAAGATATACGTGACTATCAGCCAGATGCAGTGATAGACTCCCTCCAAGAATTAACTACCCTCATTCAGTGTACATCATGACTCTATTTCCAAACAAACGGCAGCGATGGCGTCCTTGAGTTTCTCTTAAACTCGGCCATTTTCTTCATCCTTTTGTTTGGAGCTTGTCATGAATCAAGATACGTTTACTAATTATTTTTCCCAAGGTTTTAACCGTGTTCCAGTCAGCCGTACTATTTTGGCTGACTTGGATACGCCTTTGAGTGCTTATCTGAAACTAGCGGATGCCCCCTATTCCTATCTCTTTGAATCGGTTCAAGGGGGAGAGAAATGGGGGCGTTATTCGATTTTGGGTTTACCCGCCAAAACGATTATTAAGGTTTATGGCCTGACCATTGAAATCCATCGAGCTTATCAAGCCATTGAACGATTTGAGGTTGCTGATCCTTTAGCATGGATTAGTGAGTTTCAGGCACAATTTAAAGTCCCTGATTTAGCACAATTACCGCGTTTTACGGGTGGCTTAGTGGGCTATTTCGGATATGAAACGATCCGTTATATTGAAAAGAAACTCGCTAAAGGCAAAGACAAACCCGACCCCATTGGGACGCCGGATATATTACTCATGGTGTCGGACGAAGTGGTGGTTTTTGATAGTCTACGCGGTGAACTACATTTAATTGTGCATGCCGAAGCCGATGGCTATCAGCCTGCACAGAAAAAGCTGGATAGTTTAGAGGGGCAATTACAAGAGGCTCGTCGCTTATATCGTGCAGCCACTACCTCTCGCCAAGTGGAAGAAAGTGATTTTATTTCCGGTTTCACAGAGCAAGGTTTTAAAGAAGCCGTACTAACTGCCAAGGAATACATCAAAGCAGGGGATATTATGCAAGTCGTTCTCTCGCAACGCATGAGTATTCCTTTTGCTGCGCCACCTTTAGATTTATACCGTGCACTGCGGCGCTTAAATCCTTCGCCTTATATGTATTTTTTAAATTTGGATGATTTCCATATTGTCGGCTCTTCCCCCGAAATTTTGGTACGCTTAGAAGATCAGACGCTCACAGTTCGCCCTATTGCAGGGACTCGCCGACGGGGTGATACCGAGCAACGCGATCAGGAGCTTGAACAAGAGTTATTGCATGATCCGAAAGAGCTCGCCGAACATTTAATGCTGATTGACTTAGGGCGCAATGATGCGGGTCGAGTTAGTGAAATTGGCTCTGTCAAACTGACTGAAAAAATGATCGTGGAGCGCTATTCGCATGTAATGCACATTGTTTCGAATGTAACCGGTAAGCTTCTACCTAATTTAGATGCGATGGATGTCTTGCGAGCGACCTTCCCAGCAGGCACTGTTAGTGGTGCACCCAAAATTCGAGCGATGGAAATCATTGATGAATTAGAGCCCGTCAAGCGTGGAATTTATTCCGGTGCAGTGGGCTATTTATCTTGGAGTGGCAATATGGATACCGCCATTGCCATCCGCACCGCAGTTATTAAAGACGATACACTACACATTCAAGCCGGTGCTGGAGTGGTTTATGACTCCATCCCACAAATGGAGTGGGATGAAACCATGAACAAAGGCAGAGCGGTATTTCGAGCAGCGAGTGCGGCTTTATCGGGCTTGAACGGTAAGCATCAATAAAGGCTTATTCTAAGCCTTTTTTTAGCTCAGCCACCAAACGCTTATCCAGTTTTTGATCTAAATAAAGACCAAAATAAGGTGAGCTGAGATCTCTATAGGCCCATAATGACCAACTCACTCCGGCTGTATTCATAATACTCATGGTGTCACGCACAAGATTATAGCGTGAAGCTCCTGGTGCACTGGATAAAGCTCCAAATTCACCCATATATAAAGGTACATTATGCGAGCTAGCCCAAGTCAGATAAGGTTGCAAATCCTTCGTTAAACGAGCCTTATCATAATACTCACGGCTACCGTTAAAATAATCAAAGCGGATACCAAACTCGCCACGCTCCATTTCGGGTGCATACACCCAAACTTGAAAGCGGATTTTGTCACCAGCTTTGACCTTCACCAAAGGCTCAGTATAAAACTGATTGACCTGACTCCAACTTCCACCACCTGAACTACCCGTTATTTTTAAACTACCTATACCATCGGCAGCTGTTGTCGGTCTATTCACGGTTCGATCCCAAGTTCCACTAAAATCACCCGTACCACTGAAGCGCCAACTAGCCGGCAATTGATGACTCACCACTGATGCTTGCTCTAGGTTTGGGTTCGACATAGCAAATTTAGCACCATTTTGGGTAATGGATAAATCATCAAACCAAATTTCACCGATACGTTTAGCCGCATCTAATCTTAGAGCAGCAAATTCGACCCCAGCAGGCACTGTAATATCACCGCTATCTAATTGTGTCCATTCGGTGATTTTACTAACCACATTTTTACCCTTGGCCCATCCCACCTGATAGACATCATTTAAAACCAAACCGGGATAAGGATTACTAGGGATTTTAGAATCATAAGCCCCTTGATAGCCAGAATAACTCACTAAATAGGGTTTATAATGATGAAAGGAATAAACTACATTCGTATCATTCATTAACCTAAAGCTTTCATCATTCCCCAAGGGTGCTTGAACAAAAATAATATGCCCCTTATCCACTTGACGAATTGCATTCAACGTAGTCGTGGCTAAATCCCACCATTCTTTCGTCTCATTCGGAGCAGGTTCATTAAAAATATCATAGCCTACTATAGTTTTTTTATCAGCATAGCGAGTAGCAATAGCCTTCCAAAGATTAACAAATTTCTGTTGAGCGACTGGATTATTCCAAATCTTTCCTTGTCCAACATTTGAATCCGTTGGAGTAACATGCATATCTAAGATTAAATATATCCCTGCGTTTTCACACCACTGCATATAATTATCAATCAGCTGATAGCCTAACTTAGTTCGGAAATACTGCCAGTGTAAACCTAAACGAATACTGTTTACGCCTAAGGATTTTAGGTATTTAATATCGGCTTCAGTAGCATGTTTCAAGGGCGCTGTTTTATCCCAAGCATACTGATAATAATAGGTATGTATATTCACACCTTTTAAAACCAGTGGCTGCCCATGATCATCGAGTATTTTGTTACCAACGACATGCACTAAACCTGACCCAGCGAGTGGAACACTCGCAGCCTCCACCTTAAGAGCAGTTCCTATCGATAGGGTTAAGCCTATTAGACCTAAGGCCAAGGTCTTAAAACAAGCATTCATCAACTTACACTGCATAGTAACCTCGCTGTTAGCAAAATGGGGGGCTTTTGTGGTCTGCGGAAGTTTACAGCAGGAATAAAAGCCTAGATAAAAGTGCGATTTCATTTAGATTAGGATACTCTTTAACTTTGAAATTCTAACTGAAGATCGCTATGCAAAAGATACTGATGATCGACAATTATGACTCGTTTACCTATAACCTTGTGCAATATCTTGGAGAATTAGGCACGGATGTTCAAGTTGTACGCAATGATGAGATTCCGGTAGAAGCGATTGCGACAATCGCCCCAGAAAAGATCGTACTATCTCCCGGCCCCTGTACACCAACCGAAGCGGGTATTTCTGTACCAACCTTAGAACACTATGCTGGTCAATGGCCGATTTTGGGAGTTTGTTTAGGTCATCAATCCATTGGCCAAGCCTTTGGGGGTAAAGTCGTGCGTGCCAAAGAAATCATGCATGGTAAGACTTCAATGATTCATCATAAAGGAGTTGGGGTATTTACTGATTTACCCAGCCCGTTTGAAGCCACTCGCTATCATTCCTTAGTGATTGAACAAGAAAGTCTGCCAGATTGCTTAGAAATCACAGCATGGACAGAAACTGAGGACGGTAAACTGGATGAAATTATGGGAGTACGCCATAAAACCTTACCCGTTGAAGGTGTGCAATTTCACCCTGAATCGATTTTGACTGAGCATGGACATGCGATGTTGCAGAATTTTTTAGAGGGAAAATAACCTTCCTATTCTA
>JBJOOT010000065.1:0-16917 GCA_046051185.1 Pseudomonadota bacterium
CGATTGTCATTGGCAGTGTATTAGTACCCGATGTCGCTTCAGCGGCCAGTTGTACGGCAGCTAACTCGATAACACGGGTCAGCAATACTAGCCCTGCAGGGGCTTATGAATATGTTATTTTTGATTTAAAAACGACCAACCCTAACTATCATGTCAATTCCAAGTCACCACCATTTACTTTTGACCCCAGTGATGAACCGGTTATGGTAGCTGGAAATAAGTTTAAGAAAATCACTTTCCCTTCTGTGTATTGGATGTGCACGATTCCACAGCTGTTGAGCTTGCCAAAGATTCAGGTCAAAGATGTCAAGCTGACAGAACAGTTTGAGGGGATGGTTTCTTATATTGTGGGTTATAAAACCGCTGGTCAGTATCTAACAACTTATCACTACACTGTCACCAGTACACGCAGCAAAGTAGTGATGAAGTTTAAAAAGTATTAAGAAGTCTAAACTAACCCAGTAAGTAGCCTAACGAGTGTAGGCTACTGTGGTTTGGTTTTATCAGTCCAAGCACAGAATAGAGTTTGCTGAAGCCTTAATGCAAAATGCGTTTCACACCAGCTTTCTTCGGTGGGCATTGGAAGCAACCATTATGCTTGTGCATCTTTACCAATGCACCGTTCTCCATATAATTTTGGTCAGGTCTGTGCTCATGCGTAAAGGTTAATAGTTCCTCTGAACAACCGGGGAGACGCACAATATGTGTATGTGCTTGGTTAGGAATATTCATCGCCCATGCTTTATCTTCTTCGGTTAGTACAGCTGACTCTGGATCAGAGGTCGTTGCACAACCTACTAATAACAGCGAAGGCAGAATTAGCAAACCCAAAAGTTTAACTTTGCTGAGTGATAACATTGAAATCAGTCCAGTAAGCGATAAGAAATATGCCCATTCTACTCGCCTTACCTTAAAGGAGTCTAACTAGACTTAAAGCGCGTATAATCTCAGCAGTTTCCTGCAGATAATTTGTAAACCGAAGGTAAAAGTGACTCCCCTCTAAACAAATACTGCGCAATACTAAACGGATGAGTACAGAAGCTATCCTTGGAAACCACAGAGCTTTAACGCTGGATGTTCTGAATTACTTAGATCAGGGCATTTCTGTTTTTGATGAAGATTTACGCTTATTAGCGTGGAATCGACGCCTATTTGATTTGCTCCAACTGCCCGAAGCCTTTGCCCAAACTGGCTTATCTATTGAGGTATTCTTTCGCTTTAATGCTGAACGTGGCGAATATGGCGAGGGGGATATTGATGCGATTGTCGCTGAGCGGATGCGGCTTGCCCGTAGTTTTGCTCCCCATGTTTTTGATCGAGTACGCCCCGATGGTACGGTGATTGAAGTACGCGGTAATCCGCTACCGAATAATAGTGGCTTTGTCACCACTTATACCGATGTCACTCAGCAACGAGTCGTCGAGCTAGAATTAGAGCGGCGGGTTGAACAGCGTACCGAAGAATATCGCCTTGAAAGTGAAGCCCATCGCAAAACCGCTGAAGCTTTGCGCAAAAGTGAACTCTGGATTCGGCAAATTGCCGATGCCGTCCCCGCTTTAATTGCTTATGTGGATAAAAATAACCATTATCAATTTATCAATCACATGCATCAGGAATGGTTCGGCCTTAATCGCAGTCAATTAATCGGTACTTCGATTTTTGATCTGGTCGAAAACCGTAATCTTGAGCAATTTCATAAAGATATTGATGCGGTTCAGCAAGGCCAAGAAGTACAAACTGAATATGTAATCGGTCGCAAAGGCCGTAGTCCTTTGGATGTGTCCATTTCTTTTATTCCCCATTTTGATGAGCAAGAGCAGATGCTCGGCTATTTCTTTTTAGGGCAGGATTTAACCGAATATAAACAAACTCAGCGTGAACTCATCGAATCACAAAAAATGCAAGCACTCGGGCGCTTAACAGGGGGCATGGCACATGATTTTAATAATTTGCTGACAGTGATTTTAGGTAATTTGAATTTTCTGGAGGAGGATGAGGATTTAGATTTAGCAGAAATGCGTGAAGCGGTGCAATGCAGTTTACAAGCAGCACAACGCGGGAGTGAGCTGATTCAGCGGATGCTGACCTTTTCACGCCGCCAGGCTTTAAAACCTACCGCTACTAATGTGGGCGAATTAGTGGATGATTTTAGTGTGCTCTTGCAGCGTACTTTGGGCGAAACGATTCATTTACAAAAACAATTGGCTGAGCACTTAGCTCCAGTTTTAGTGGATAAAAATCAGCTTGAAACCAGTTTGCTGAATCTTGCCTTGAATGCGCGTGATTCCATGCCGCGAGGGGGGCGTTTAATTATTCGTACAGAGCTTTATCGTAAGCCCGCTAATGCCAATACCTTCACTGATTTACCCGCCGGTGAATATCTTATGCTCAGTGTGCGTGACGAAGGTGAGGGCATGAGTCCTGAAACGATTAGTCGTGCCTTTGAACCTTTCTATACCACCAAGCCTGCAGGCTTAGGCACGGGCTTAGGTTTAAGTATGGTATATGGCTTTGTGAAACAATCGGGGGGCGGAATTGATATTCACTCAAAACTTGGTGAAGGTACAACGATTCGTTTAATTTTCCCAGTGGTCGATGAAACTCCAACTCAACAGCAACGTCGACTATTACGTTTATCGCAGGATGGTTGCCAAGCGCAGGTTTTATTGGTCGAAGATGATGTGGGAGTGCGCCAATTTGTTCAGCGTGCTTTGCAAAAAATGGGTTATAGCGTCGATTTAGCAGAAAACGGTGATTTTGCTTGGGAAAAGCTTCTGCACAATCGCCATTATGCTTTAGTGCTGACTGATATTATTATGCCCGGCTCGATCAGTGGTTTAGAGCTTTACTCACGGATTCGACAAGATTATCCTGAAACCAAAGTGCTGTGCATGACTGGCTACAGCGAACAGGTGGAGTCAACCTTGAGTGAGCAACATTTGCTACGTAAGCCGTTTATGCGTAATCAACTAGCCCATAAATTGCAGGAACTGTTGAAGGCAGAGCATGCTTGAGTCAGTAAGCACGATCCCTAATCAAATTCTCATTGTTGATGATGAGCCAGCGATTCGCTCACTCGTCAAACGCTATTTCGAAAAGCAGGGCATGGTCGTGCATTGCGCCGTTTCAGGTGAGGAAATGCATGCCGTGCTTAATACTGAAGCGATTGATATGGTGTTTTTAGATGTGCATTTGCCGGGTAAAGATGGCTTTGAGTTATTGGATGAAATCAAAACGGAGCATGCTGTGGGTGTCATCATGCTCACGGTGGAAAATGATCTCGATGCACGTTTACATGGTTTAAATGGGGGGGCTGATGATTATATGCCCAAACCCTTTGCGATGAGTGAATTGCATGCTCGCTCTAATGCGGTCTTACGGCGCTTAGGGCGGTTTAAACAAACCCCAAAACTCGAAACGAGTTGTTATCATTTTGCAGGCTATGCACTCGATTGCAAATTACGTGAAGTCCGTAATACACAGCAAGCCGTCATTGATTTATCGCCCGCTGAAATTGATTTATTGTTAGTGTTCGTCAAGCATCCACAGATAGTCTTGAGTCGTGATTATTTAATGCAGCAAACCCGTGGACGTGACGCAGCCCCGTTTGATCGCACGATTGATGTACGAGTTGGGCAACTTCGCAAGAAGCTACCGATCAGTGATGAGCAAACGCTGTTTAAAACGGTGCGGGGCGGTGGTTATATGCTAACCCAAGGAGTCGAGCGCGTGCGTAGTGCTGCGTATTGAGTTTTATTTAAAATTTCAGATTTCACTTCAAATTTCATTTCAAATTCAATCAATTAAGCAGCTAAAGGCTGAGCAGGATCAAACTGAGCCATTAATTTCGCAAAATAAGCCTCCACCGCTTGTACTTGAGTAGCTGTCGAGGTCTCTGCATACATCGCTGCGCGAAAAGCATGGCTATTGGGTAGGTTAGTGGTATACCAAGCGATGTGTTTACGTGCCATGCGGCAACCAGAATATTCGCCATAAAAGGCATATAAATCGCTTAAATGCTGCAAGACTACCGCCCGAATTTCATGGAGACTGGGGGCTGCTAATGATTCACCCGTCGCTAAGTAATGGGCAATTTCACGAAAAATCCACGGGCGACCTTGAGCCGCACGCCCGATCATCAGGGCATCTGCTCCGGTTTGCTCCAAGACGAATTGGGCTTTGGTAGGGCTATCAATATCACCATTGGCAATCACCGGAATCTTAAGGCGCTGTTTGACCTCCCGAATCAGTGAATAGCGGGCTTGACCGCTGTACATTTGCTCCCGAGTGCGCCCATGAATCGCCAAGGCGGCAATGCCAGCTTGTTCAGCACGCTCTGCAACGCGCAGAATATTTTCTTGCCCGTTTGCAAAACCTAGGCGCGTTTTTAAGGTGACAGGCACGTCTACGGCTGCAACCACGGTATCTAGAATACGAGCAACCAAATCTTCATCTTGCAATAAAGCCGAACCCGCTAAACGTTTGCAGACTTTTTTTGCAGGGCAGCCCATATTAATGTCAACTATTTGTGCACCATTGGCGACTTGATAGCGAGCGGCTTCAGCCAGTTGTGCGGGGTCAGATCCTGCAATCTGTGCAGAAATAGGTGCAAGTTCACCATCAAAATTAGCTCGGAACAGGGATTTTGTTTGAGCATATAAACTCATATCCGCCGTCATCATTTCGCTAATCGCATGGCCTGCCCCTAGTTGTTTACAGAGTGTACGGAACGGGCGGTCAGTCACTCCCGCCATTGGAGCGACAATTAGATGATTCGTTAAAGTATAAGAGCCAATTTTCATAGCGGCTCAGTGTAACAGCTTCTAACGATGATGTGAGCATGGTTAGTTTTAAAGGCGTTGGAGTATTTCCATCCGCTGCTGAATTTTGATTTGCCAATGAGGGGTTAAACCGCGACAGCGTGCAAGATTGCGCAGAATCAGAAAATTAGGGCGATGTTCTCCATAAATAGCTAAAAAATCACGCAATGAAATAGGATTAAAACGCTCCACTAAGTCAACTTGATCACCAACTGCAAGCTTGCCGGATTCTAGAACTCGGTAATACCAGCCATTGATTTGTTGGCTGGCAATAAATTTAGCCAAGCGCTCATCATCGAATTTGCTATTGATTTTCCAGCAAGGATTACGAGGTTGAGAGACTTGGACAAGCGTGCTACCCATCCGGTAAATATCGCCAATATGCACATTATCTTCATGCATACCTAAGATCGTTAGATTTTCGCCCATGCTCCCAATGGGGATGCGTGCGGCTAGCTCAGGGAAAGCGGCATGTAAACGAACATAACTTGGAATCGCATATTGATGCAGTGCTTTTTCAGCCCCACCATGAACACGTCGATCGACTTGAAGATCACCTTGAATGCCCTCTTCATCAATCTCAGCTTGTTGAATACTGTCTTTCCAAATTCCGGTAAACGTTTGATTCTCACCAATACGTTGCGGTGTTGTAGTTGCATAGAGATGTTCAACGACCCAAGAATTCATGCTGTCTCTCCCCCCATTGCATGATTTAAAGGTTTGAGCCTAATAGGAAAACCTATTGGCAACTGATCCTTTTGTTTTAGCACAAAGCTAACAATAAGCTAGTAATAATACTGACAAGCATTGATCAAACACGGGTCAAATGCTGAAAAAGCTAATAGTTTGGTCGATGAGCCTGATTTCTAGCGTCCTACAAAGTTCGCTTTACGCTTTTCCACAAACGCAGCCATGCCTTCCTTTTGATCAGCGGTAGAGAAACTTAAGCCAAACGCTTGCTCCTCCAGTAAGCACGCGGTTTCTAGCTCTAAATCTTGACCACGAATCACAAGCTGTTTACACATTTGTACTGCTAAAGGGGCTTGATTTGCAATTTCTCGAGCAATTTTTAGGGCTTCATTCATCAGTTCATCCGCTGGATAAACATGATTCACCAAGCCCCAAGCTAAAGCGGTTTTGGCATCAATCCGCCGCCCTGAAACGAGTAATTCCAAAGCCTTAGAGCGCCCAATTAAACGACTTAAGCGTTGTGTACCTCCAAAACCTGGGGTAACCCCTAAAGCGACTTCAGGTTGGCCGAATTGAGCCTGTTCGGAGGCAATAATCCAATCACAACTTAAAGCCAGCTCACAACCACCCCCTAAGGCAAAGCCTTGTACGACCGCAATAACAGGGATGGGCAATAACTCTAAGCTACGAAAAGCTTGCATCCCTTTATGCCCAAAGGCTTGGCCTTCAATCGCGGTTTTCGAGTGCATTTCTTTAATATCCGCCCCTGCCACAAACGCTTTTTGCCCCGCGCCAGTTAGGAGTAATACTCGTGCATCCGCTTGTGTTTGGAGTTGGGTAGCTGCCGCCTGAATTTCTTCTAAGGTTTTGGTATTTAAGGCATTATATTGAGCAGGGCGATTGATAGTGAGGCAATAAATGCCTGCTTCAACCGCTTCTAATAAGATATTTTCAAATTCCACAGGCGACTCCTCCAAGTAAGCTGCCTAGAGTATAGCGGTAGTTGCTGAAGGTAGCTAACCGCCGTTTAGCGCAAATATCCCAATTCAAAACAGTGCTATCAGACGTTTTTTATTAAGAATGATATTCTTAAGGCTGATCAAGCCCCATAAAAACTTTAGGAGGAGCTGCCAGTGTATCAACAATTGGAGCAGCGCTTATGCGCAATTGAGCAACATCAACTACCTGCAGCTTTGCAAGAAAGCCGCACGGGTCTAGAGAAAGAAAGCCTACGAGTTACCCCTATGGGGACGTTAGCCCAAACTGATCACCCTAAAGTTTTAGGTTCAGCCTTAACACATCCTTGGATTACCACGGATTATTCAGAGGCTTTAATTGAGCTGATTACCCCTCCGCAAGCACGAGCGCCGCAAGCGTTAGATTTTCTATTAGATATTGAAACCTTTGTCTATCAACATTTAGACCATGAATTGCTATGGACGGCGAGCATGCCCTGTGTACTCAATGGCGATCAGGACATTCGGATTGCAGAATATGGGAGTTCTAACGCCGGCTTGATGAAGCATGTCTATCGGCAAGGTTTAGCGTGGCGTTATGGTAAAACTATGCAAGTCATTGCGGGGATTCACTTCAATTATTCGATAGCTGAATCCTTTTGGGAACCGTGGCAAACCATCGAAGGCTATCAAGGTGGCTTGCGGGAGTTTCGTGATGAGCAATATATGGCACTCACCCGGAATTTATTGCGCTATGGTTGGCTGATTATTTATTTATTTGGGACTTCGCCTGCCATTTGTAAGAGTTTTCTTGGTGGACGTAAAGCTCCTGCAACGATGCTTGAGTTGAATGAGTTCACTTTGTATGAGCCGTATGGGACTTCTTTGCGCATGGGTAATATTGGCTATACCAACAGCAAAGAAAGCGCGAGTGGGGTGCAGGTCTGTTATGACTCGTTGCCAACTTATACTGATAGCTTGTGGCGAGCGATTCATACCCCTAGCCCTGAATATGAAAAAATAGGCGTAAAAGTCGAGGGCGTTTATCGTCAGTTGAATACTAATATTCTACAAATTGAGAATGAGTATTACAGTACAGTACGCCCTAAACAACCTTTGCAAGGTTTTGAAAAGCCCGTCAATGCGCTGAGAAAGCGCGGTATTAAATATATCGAATTACGCTCGGTTGACATCAATGCCTTTCATCCAGCGGGTTTGACACATGAGCAATTACGCTTCTTAGAAATTTTTATGCATTTTTGCTTATTCCAAGCTAGCCCGAAAATTGATTCAACTGAGCGGCAAATGATTAATAGCAATCAAATGCTAGTCGCTCATCAAGGACGTAAACCAAACTTAATGCTACAACAACCTGAGCGGCAAATTAGTTTAAAGGCTTGGGGATTAGAATTATTAGAACAAATGCGCCCTGTGGCAGACTTGTTAGCTAGCGTACATCAGGATTCAGCTTATATTGCTGCATTGCAAAATCAAATGGAATTAATACTTAATCCTGAACTAACACCATCTGCACAGATGATGCTAGAAATGCATGAAAAAGGTGCAAGCTTTTTTAGTTTTGCTCAAGCTAAATCGCGCCAACATCGTGATTTTTTTCTAAAAAGACAATTGCCTCAAGCGCGGGAAGCGGAGTTTGTTCGTATGGCACAAGACTCTGTGTATCAACAGCAACTTATTGAAAAATCGGATAAAATTAGCTTCAATCAGTTCTTGGCTGCTTACTTTTCTAATGAAGTATCAGCAAATGATAATTTACTGATGTAAATAAGCTGATCATGGAGATGAAATTTAGCAAGATTTTTCTTTCCTTGAAACAAAACTACTATACACTAGTAATTGTTGAGGGCTTAATGCCTAAATGTTGCGGGTAATTTGTGTGTCTGCTTGCCCGCTAACTAATTGAATTTCCGCAGCACACAATAGATGAGATGACTACAATTGAATATTTACGTTGGAAACCTGGCCTACGCAACTACTGAAGAAGATCTGCGCAGCATTTTTAGTGCCTTCGGTGATGTTAGCAAAGTTAGCATTATTAAAGATAAAGAAACTGGCCGGTCAAAAGGTTTCGGTTTCGTAGAAATGCCTGATAATAGTTCAGCGCAAGCGGCCATTAATGGCTTAAATGACACCGACATCGGTGGTCGTAATGCCAAAGTAAACGAAGCTAAACCACGTGAAAATACGGGTGGCGGCGGTGGCGGTGGTCGTCCTCCACGTCGTGACGGTGGTTTCGGTGGTGGTGGTCGTGGTGGCGACCGTGAGGGTGGCGGCTATCGTAATCGCTATTAATTAGCGGTTTACCCAAATCTGTAAAGGCTGGTCTTGTACCAGCCTTTTTTATGCTTAAGTATAATTTTTAATAAAAACTCTGAAATATCTCCTAAACTACAGAATGTAGTTCACTAAGCTTAGTTAACTATAGCCATAAATTCGATAATGGTACTAAATCCTCGCCTTAAAGTTGATTGAGTAAGGTTTAATGGCTAATAACCTGCCTAGTATCATTATTTAAGTTTTTGCTGAAAGTATTTGAAGTAATTAAATTTTTATTCAGGAGATTATGAATGAATTATCGTCTTGCCTTATTTTTAAGTACGGCTTTATTAGCTGCGACAAGTTTTGTTCAGGCTGAAACGGCAGCTACTGCAACCACTGCCGCTCCTGCTGCTGCCGATGCAGCTGCTCCAGCAGCCCCAGCTGTTCCTCCTGTAGCAGGTGCGTCACTGACAGGGGTTTCTGTCACAGAATTTATAGATGTTGTAAATGGCTGGAGCGCTAAAAATTCGATTATTGATAAAAAGGTAGTGAATGAAAAAGGTGATAAAGTCGGTAAAGTTGAAGACTTAATTATTGCACCGGATACCTTTCTTTCTTATGCGGTAATCGAGGTGGGTGGATTTTTAGGAATGGGTGAGCATCGAGTAGCTGTCCCTGTTAAATTCTTCCAAATGCAAGATGAGCATATCGTCTTAGATGGTGCGACTAAAGACTTATTAGAAAAAATGCCTGCCTTTAAATACAGTAAATAAATTAGTTTATCAGGTGAATACCTGCTATTTAGCAGGTATTTTTATTTAAGTATTTTTATCTAAAAATGTGATATTTTAATCTTTTTATATCACTTTAACAGAAATACTCTCTGCGGCATACTGGCGTGAATCTTTACTTTTTAGCCTGAATGAGAGCCATTATGACCGTGTTGAGTGCACAACAATTAGAGCGTATTACCTCCGCCGTCACGGATTTAAGCCCTGTCCAACTCGCATGGTTAGGAGGCTATCTTTCAGGTTTGTCGATGGGGAAGGATAATGTGATTCCTTTCCCTCAACGCAGCACGGCTACTGTGACCGCAGCTACTATTGCTCCAGTGGTGAGTACTGCTGCTACCGTCAAAACCTTAGTGCTTTACGGTACACAGACAGGGAATGGTAAAAAAATTGCTGAGCAGTTGGTTAATCATTTAAAAGCTCAAGGCGGTGATGTGAGCCTGAGTAGCATGAAAGATTATCGCCCTCAACAGCTTAAACAAGAGCAACGTTTGGTCATTGTGGTGAGTACTCACGGTAATGGTGAGCCGCCTGATGATGCGCGTGCTTTTTTTAATTTTATTCAATCAGCGCGTGCTCCGCGCTTGGAAAAGCTTGAATACACCGTATTAGCTTTAGGTGATTCAAGTTACGATGAATTTTGCCAAGCTGGTTTATTACTCGATACACGCTTGGCCGAATTGGGCGCGAAGCGTGTGTTAGAGCGCGTCGATTGTGATGTTGATTTCGCTAAAACGGCCAAGGCTTGGCAAGAAAAAGTTTTAGAGCAATTCAAACCGGCTACTGAGGCTGCGAATACGCAGTTTGCGGTGAATGCGGTTGCAGCGAATATTAACGAAGCTTTGTATTCTACTGAAAATCCCTTCAAAGCCGAATTGCTGAATAGCATTGTGCTCACTGATACAGGCTCAAGTAAAGACGTACTGCACTTAGAGTTTTCATTGGAAGGCTCAGGTATTCAGTATCAGCCCGGCGATATTTTAGCAATTCAAGTCCATAATGATGCTAGCTTGGTTGATGAGGTTTTAAAGCAAGGCAAATTTACCGGCTCAGAAGCGATTAGTTTAGATGGGCAAAGTTTCGATTTGCGCTCAGCTTTAACGAGTAAATTAGAGTTGTCGACGGTCACTAAGCGTCAATTGAAGCAGTATGCACAACTAATTCATCATGCTGAATTACTCGCTGCGCTTGAAGAGAAAGAGGCGCTAAAAGATTTCTTGTGGGCGGCGGATTGGGCAGATGTTTTACACCGTTATCCTAGTCAATTAGCCGCTCAAGCTTTCGTAGATTTACTCCGCCCTTTGCAGGATCGTCAATATTCGATTGCTTCTAGCCCAAATGCGCATCCCGATGAGGTGCATTTATTGGTTAAGCGAGTGACTTATCATTTCAATGGGCGTGAGCATTTAGGCACCGCTTCCAATGGTTTAGCCCAGTTGCAAGCGGGGGATGTGAGCGGGGTTTATATTAAAGAAAACCCTCATTTCCGTTTGCCGCATGACCCACAGACTAAAATCATTATGATTGGTGCAGGGACAGGGGTTGCGCCTTTCCGTAGTTTCTTATTTGAACGCGAAGCTCAAGGTTTAAGTGGCAATACTTGGTTATTCTTCGGTGAGCAGCGCTTCCGTACCGATTTCCTCTATCAAACAGAATGGCAAAGTTTGTTGCAATCGGGTGTTTTAGAGCGGATGAGCGTGGCGTTTTCACGCGATCAAGCCGAAAAGATTTATGTACAAAACCGCTTATTAGAAGCCGGAGCAGATATTTATCAATGGCTACAAACAGGTGCGCATCTGTATGTGTGTGGTGATATGCACGGTATGGCGAAAGATGTGAATCAAGCCTTGTTGGCGATTGCGATTCAACACGGCGGCAAAACTCCAGAACAAGCCCATGATTGGTTAGAGTTGTTGATTTCTGAACATCGCTATCAGCGTGATGTTTATTAATTTCCAGATAGCTCTGGACAAATTTCCTTATCAGGGGCTAATCAGCCCTTGATAAGTGGTTACTCACTACTCACTACTTATTGTTGGATAAGCGAACTTTATTTTTTTAGTGTACGGCTTATTTTGCGAGTAATAAGCTGATGAGAGCGAGGATGGCTGGGAGTGCTTGAACGAAAAAGATTCTTTTACTCACCGTTGCCGCTCCATATAGCCCTGCAATGATGACACAGGATAAAAAGAAAACAGCAATCTTCACTTGCCAAACGGGATCTGTAATAAAATAAGTCCAAATTAAACCGGCTGCTAGAAATCCATTATAAAGTCCTTGGTTAGCGGCTAGTCCTAGGGTTGGTTTAAACAAATGCTCTGGTAAGGTCTTAAAGGTTCTTTTACCAATCGTTTCCCAAGCAAACATTTCAAAGTAAAGAATGTATAAATGCTCAAGAGCGACCAGTGCGATTAAGAGTTTAGCTATTATTTCCATCATAGAGTTTCCCTTTTAATAAGCGACTGGCTTAGCTAAGCTAGACGTAAATGCCAACGATGATCTAAGTCACTCACCTCGGCATTGAAGCGTTCACATTCTTCGCGCTTCAAGGCGCTATAAATCCGGCGGAAATCTTCCCCAAAATATTCAGCAATAAAAGCCGAAGTTTCGAAGGCTTCCAAACTATCATACCAGTTCAACGGTAGGGTATTGCTTTGCTCGCCATAGGCATTACCTTCTGCTGGTTGACCTGGGTTCAATTTATTTTTAATTCCGTGATGCAAACCGGCTAACACTGCCGCTACGGCTAAATAAGGATTAGCATCCGCACCTGAAGCCCGATGTTCAATATGACGACTGGCTGCCGAACCTGTGGGTACACGGAAAGTGACGCTCCGATTATTAATCCCCCAAGTCGCAGCGGTGGGCGCATAACTATTGGCTTTAAAGCGTCGATAGGAATTAGCATGCGGAGCAAAAATAGCCATACTATCTTGTATAGTTGCCGCCATACCGCCAATACTAGATAACAATAATTCATTGGTTTCGGCTTCACCTGTGCTCATGAGATTTAAGCCATCAGCATCATTGAGGCTCACATGAATATGCATGCCACTGCCCGCTTGCTCCGTAAAAGGTTTAGCCATAAAGCAGGCAAGCATGCCATGTTGTTCGGCGACCCCTTTGATTAAGCGCTTGAATTGAATCGCCTCATCCACTGCTTGCAGAGCATCTTTGCGATAAGCTAAGGTGATTTCAAATTGTCCGGCTGCATATTCCGAAATGGCCGTTTCTGCAGGTAAACCTTGAATCGCAGCGTATTTATACACATCGGCAAAGAAGGGGCGCATCGCCTCTAAATCATCCACGCTATAGACTTGTGTTTGGGGGAGGGCTAATTGATTACTCGCCGTCGCAGGTACGACTTTGCCTTGTTTCCATGCTTGCGCATCGAGTAAATAAAACTCTAATTCACAGGCTAGCGCCGGATACCAATGATCGGCTTTGAGCCTAGCAAGAATCTCGGCTAAGCGTAAACGGGGATCTGCAATCGCAGCTGGCATACCGGCTAGTTTATCCATACTCACTAAGACTTGTCCGGTATGAGGCAGCCACGGACAAATTTTCAGCGTGTTAGGAATAGGTTTGGCAAGGCAGTCCATATCTGCCACTTCCCAAACTAAGCCTGTGGTATCAACATCTTCACCCAAGACATTTAAAGATAAAATTGAGCTGGGTAAGGGACGACCCTGCAAAAATAAGGCATGCAGTTCGTGAGGACGGAGAAATTTGCCCCGCGCAATGCCATTTATATCGGTGAGCATCAAGGCGATTTGCGATAAATGAGGATGAGCACTTAAAAAACTGGTCACCTCAGGGGCGCGAGCGGGGGCAGTCGGTTGCATGATCTATCCTTAGTATAATTCTTGAATGAAGGCATCGAGTGTTTGCATCAATTTATCCATCTCAGCGATTTGAGTGGCGGGACATGCGAGCATCATATTGTGAAACGGGGTAATCATAATACCACGATTCAGCAGATAGAGGTGGATGCACTGTTCTAGTTCATCGTCAAAGGCCAGTTCGGCTTCATGTCCAGTACGTGGTGGTGTGGCGCTAAATTGAAATTCTACCCGAGCACCTATTTGCGTAATGCACCACGCTAATTGATGTTTGGCAATCACGGCGCGCAAACCCTCGGCCAAATAGGCAGCCTTGGTAATCATCTCTTGATAGGCAGTTACGGTCATAACTTGCTCAAGATTGGCTCGCATCGCCCGCATCGTGAACATATTCGCAGACAAAGTGGTGCCCATACCGCTATGCCCGTGTCCAGCGTGATCGTCGGGATGATTGGGGTTTGTGAGTTGCTGCATTTGTTGTGCAAGTTCAGCGCTTATGCCTAATACTGAGCAAGGCAAACCACCTGCAATCGGTTTACCCAGTACAAATAAGTCAGGCTCTAAACCAAAGCTTTGGGTATAACCCCCATAGCCTGTGGAAATGGTATGAGTTTCATCAATGATTAAGAGCGTGCCATGTTCACGGGTGAGGCGGCGCAATTCAGTATGAAAGCCTATCTCTGGTAGTACCATACCAATATTAGTCATCGCCGGTTCGCATAAGACAGCCGCTACATCCTGATTCTGAAGTGCCGTTTTGAGCGCTGATAAGTCATTAAACTCCACAACACGCATATATTGCGTGAGGTCTAGCGCTTGGCCTTTTAAGCCTTTGCGATGCACCGTTTTGCCGTTTTGTAAGCGCACCATCGTTTCGTCAACAGTGCCGTGATAACAGCCATCAAAGACGAGAATGATTTTGCGCCCAGTGACTGCACGCGCCCAACGTAAAGCCCAGCGATTCGCATCGGTTGCTGTAGTGGCGACTTGCCAAAAGGGTAAACCAAAGCGTTGACTTAATTGCTGGCTTACAGCAATCGCATCTTCACTTGGTAGCATAGTGGTATAACCGTATGCTGCCTGTTCAGCGATGACTTGAGCCACCGGAGTTGGCGAATGCCCAAACATCGCACCCGTATCCCCTAAGCAAAAATCAGCATAATGATGACCATCCACATCAATAAAGCTTGCCCCTTGCGCTGTGTGTACGAATACAGGGAAGGGGCTTGATCCATCCGCCATCCAGTGCATGGGGACACCCGCATATAAATGTTGCTTGGCTTGTTCAGCTAATTGAGCGGATCGGGGGTGATGGTGGCGGAAGGTTTCGGCTTCACGTTGGGCGAGAGCAAAGAGCTTATCAGGTTGATAATGGCGTAGAATCATCATATGGTACAAAAAGATAAATTAAGCAGCTATTCTCGCTGAGTTAGCCGTACTTAAGCAAACCTGTTCAATGGCGGTCTAAAATGTACAAAATATGCAGCTTTGCCAGTACCCCAGCAACTTGGCGTTTTTAAGTATTTAGGGCTGGAATTTTATAAATCCACCAGTACTTGAAAGCCCCCATACGCCATGCGCTTAAAATCAAACGGCGGATCATCCATATCTCCGCAATCTTCTAAACGAGGGTCAGCATAGACTTTAGCATTGACCTCATCACGGTGTTCGCGTGATTTAAAACTGATAAAGGCAAAGATCACCTTTTCATTCGCACTAGCATTCACTGCTTTGGGGAAAGAGTCACCCGCCCATTCTGAACTCAGATCATCACCAAGGTATTCTTTATAAGCAAGTGCGCCATGCTCAATCCATATTTGCCCCGCACATTGAGCCATCGCTCGATAGTCTTCTATATTTTCAGCGGGTAAAGGCAAGATATAACCGTCTACATAACTCATGAAGTTGCTCCCATCGGCTAACCGAATCATTTATTACTAATCGCTAATACTAATCATCTAACCCTAATTATGAGAATTAATGCGGGTTATTGCGCTCAAGTTTAGCACGACCTAATTGGCGTATACTCATCACCAACAAACCGAGGACAGTCAGTGGCAGTATTCCATAAAGCATAAGTTTGCTAAAGAAATCCAAAGCTGGATGTTGAGTCGCAACGAGGATTAAATAAGTGGTATACGCTAGATAGTAAAAGAAGAAGATGCCCCCTTCTAAACGATTAAGAATTTGACCGGTAAAAAAGATCGGTAAACAGGCAAAAGCAACCGCAATCATAACTGGAATATCAAAACGAATCGTCGTTGCTTCGATAGGAATACCGGTTGGGGCAATGATACTCGCAAGACCTAATACCCCCATAATATTGAAGATATTACTGCCGACAACATTACCCACGGCAATATCACGTTCGCCACGAATCGCCGCAATAACCGAGGTAACGACCTCTGGCAGGGAAGTACCTGCTGCTACGATCGTTAAACCGATCACTACTTCGTTGACTCCAAAGTATTTGGCAAAAATAACCGCACTATCTACCAACCAGCGTGAACCCATTACCAATAGCACCAAACCCACGAGGATGAGTGCAAGGTTTTTAGGCCAAGCCTGTGTATTAGTTTCACCTAGCAAAGCAGCTACTTCAGGATCAGCTTCTTCCGCTTCAGGAGTGTTTAGCTGATCTTTGTGGCTTTTGTAAAACAAAAAAACGATATAAATGATTAAGCCCGTGAACCAAATAATACCTTCAGTACGGCTGAAGCTGCCATCTAAGGCAAAGAATAAGACGCTAAACGAGAGGGCTATCATGATTGGAACATCCAACCGAATCAGCTGTTTAGACACTGTTAAGGGCACAATCAAAGCAGAAATACCCAAGATAAATAAAACATTGAAAATATTACTGCCGACGACATTACCGACCGCAATTCCCGCCTGCCCCGCTAAAGCCGCTTTGATACTGACTGCAAGCTCAGGAGCGCTCGTACCGAAAGCGACCACTGTTAAGCCAATGACTAAAGGAGAAACACCTAAAGCTGCGGCTAGACGTGAAGCACCCCGTACTAACCATTCAGCACCGATGACTAGTAAAACCAGCCCTGCAATGAAATAAACAATAGACATAAGCTTGGTTACCTTTGAAATCTTGTGTGGAGCTTAAAAATAAACTTAGTACGGGATAAAATGAAACTAAGCCTGAAGAATTTAGGGATTAGTTGTTGCAGCCTAAGCCAGTCAGCATTTACTCGCTTAGGCGTGCGATGCAGGCGTTTAGTGTGAACTAGTGTCTAATTTGGCAATCAAGTCGCGCAAAGCTTTCATTTCGGCTACAAATTCGATTTCGACTCGCTCTAATTCGGTGAGTAGATGCTTTTTCAGTTCATCTCGATTCGATTTTGCATCAACAATCATATCCAGTTCAGTGATTGCTTTAGCAAGCACGGGGGAGATTTCGTGAATTTCCCCGGTTTTTGCAGTGCCACTATCAATCATCCGTGTTTGTACGGCACGACCAATATTGTAGCTGCGTGTGACGGGCAGGAGTGAACCTTTCGGACGTTGATATTTGATTTTTAGCACA
>JBJOOT010000066.1:0-16627 GCA_046051185.1 Pseudomonadota bacterium
CTCTGCCAGCAGATGGCTATAGAAAATGAAGATGAGCAAATATTCTACTCATCGGCTTGCCTAGCATCCACAGTAGATGCATCGATAGAACGCTCTCCGATTACCTCTTATGTCAAACATATACGCGCTTATGTTGAAACTCCAATTATTATTTCAATGACGCCAAAAACATCTATATTAGCGCTTGAAAAGCATCCAGAATACTATGCACCTTACTTAGAATATGCAGAATTATTCCAAAACCTTTTTCAAGCATCTTGTAGTAGACTACTAGACTATCCGGCTCTAACAATTATTGAACAACCTGAAGAAACTTTAGCTACCCCCTATTTTACTAAGGTCGAATATTTAAACCCCTACGGCAAGCAGAATTTAGCTAATGTTACTGATTATTGGCATAAAAATGTTAAATATGGCAAAGTCACCTTGCTAAAAATACTTGAGCAGGTTAAATCCTTAAAATTATAAGTAGCGTTCAGGTCAATTAATATTAACGCCGTGCCTGCCAAAAATACCAAAACATGGTTAGTATCTGCACAAGCAAAGCAATACTAAAGGCAATTTGATAGCCAAGTGGATTATAATGATCGGTGTTTCCCGCTGAATACCAGTTAATTACGATGCCAATGCCCCATTGTGCAATAAAAGCAAACACAAATACTAATAAATTCAAGGCTGTGTTTACCCGTCCTGCTAGCTCGGGTGCAAATTGCTGCGATAAATAAGCATAAGCCAGTACACCGGTTGTCCCAAAGAAACCAAAGAGAATCCACCAAAAAGTGGAGAGGCTCGTCCATTCAAAAATCAGTGCCAACTGCACTAGAATAAACATAAGCAAGCCAATACTTGCGACATATAAAGTCGAAAAACCATAGCGATTTAAACGCTCTGCAATCACGCCTAAGAAGAAGTAACCAGCAATCACTCCAATAGCTAACCAAGATAAAACAGGGGCAATTTCTGCACGCTCCAAACCGGCCACATCGCGTAACCAAGGGCCTGCCCACAAACTCATAATGGATAGAAAACTAGCTTGAGTGGACACTGCCCAAGGAGAAATCCCCCAAAATTGGCGTGAAGTAAAAATATGCAAAATGCCAGCAATATGTTCTTTTAAACTGGCTTGATTAGGCGGCATTGGCTTATCAGGTACCACAAAAAATACCAAGAAACTAACCATTAAAGTCAGCACGGCTAAACCCATGAAAACACCGCGCCAATCAGTAAACGTTAAAGCCCATTCCACAGGCGTGGAAGCCGCCAAAATACCAAAGCCACCGGCGGTAAATTGCAAACCATTCACTAAAGGAAGCTTTTCTTTTGGAAACCATTGCACGAAAGCTTTAAACGCCGCCATCAAGCAAGCAGACACGCCAAAGCCAATCAAAGCCCGCCCAACAATCAAGCCGCCCAACGAGGCGGCTAAGGCAAATACCAAAGCTCCGCCAGCCGCAAATAACAATAACAAAGCTTCTATTTTGCGCGGGCCATAGCGATCTAGTAAAATGCCCAAGGGCAATTGTACTGCCGCAAAACTAATTAAATAGGTACTAGTCAATAGCCCCAACTGCCCTGCATCCAATTGCATATCCGTGGATAAATCGCCGGCAATGATGGTATTGACCACTCGATATAAATACGAAAGGAAATAACCCAAGGCAAAGGGAATAAAAATACGGGCCAATAAACTAGGGCTTAAATTCATAAGTGTGCTCAATCACCAAGACTCAATCGCTCTGTTGAACTATACGCAGGCTCTAGTGAAGAAGAAAGAGCTTAAACCTTGTCAACACCTCAAGCTTCCTTCTAAAGCCGATTAATAATGCTAAGATAGCGCTGTGAAAAACCAACTGACATCTGTATGAAAATATCAAAAAACCTTCGTTGGATTCTGGCGGCCGCTATCGTTTTGGGTAGCTTGATGTTTTTGCTATTTATTTTCTATGCCACCCAAACCGCACTTAATGTTTGGGATCGCTTGCAGCAATTACCGAGCGGCTTATTTTATCTCTATCTGGTGCTGATTGGGTTCTTTATCTTGGCTAGCTTGGGTCTAGCTTTAAAATTAATTTTAGGCGGGAGTCGCCCTCGCAGTAACCAACAACACACCAACACACCTCCCACAGCCGAGCAAATTGCAGCTGAAATCCAGCAGATTGAAGCGGCTGGCATGGATATTAGCCCCTTCAAAGCCGAGTTAGCTCGCCTAAATGCTCGCAAAGAAACGGGGCAAATTAATATTGCATTCTTTGGCGAGGTCAGTACTGGCAAATCCTCGATTATTAAAGCCCTGCTGCCGAATGCGGGAGTTGAAATTAGCTTGCGCGGTGGCTCAACCCGAGAAATTCATGAATATCTGTGGCAGACCGAAGCGGGTGATCGCTTGCTCCTAACCGATTTACCTGGGCGTAATGAAGCCGAGGGGTATTTAGATGAATTAGCACGCGATGAAGCTGTCCGCGCCCAAATTGTGGTCTATGTGGTGGATTCTGACCTTAGCCGTAGCCAATTTGACGATATTCAAGAACTCTATACCTTCGGCAAACCACTGATTATCGCTTTCAATAAAAGTGACTTGTATACCGACACCGAAAAACAACAACTTCAAACCCGCATTCAAAGCCGCTTTATGCCCACAACTGGCGAGGCGCATGAGACGCCTCCCCTTATCCCCAGTGTGGTATTTATTCAATCCGGCGGTCCAGAAGAGGTCGTGCGTGTCTACCCAGATGGCCGTGAAGAAATCGTACAGCGGCAACGCAAAGTGGATGTCAGTGCTTTATCTAGCCGAATACAAACGGAAATAGATAATCGCCTTGAGTGGCTAGACAGCTTACGCGATGCGAGTGTATTCAGTTTAGTACACAGCAAATTGGATGAAACCCGCGCTAGTTTCCGGCGGGAACAGGCTGAAAAAATTGTCCGTGCAGGCACAAGGAATGCCGTAATCGGTGCTTTAGCATCGATTAGCCCGGGTACAGACTTGATTATTCAAGGGGTGATTGGTACACGCATGGTACAAGAGCTGTGTAAGCTCTACGATGTACCCATTAAGCAAATCGACATTGATCAGTTTTTTGATTTTAGCCAAAACCAAATGAAAAAAAGCATTCCGCTGATTTTGGCAGTGGCGGGTAATGGCCTCAAGGCTTTTCCGGGGCTAGGTACAGTAGCAGGCGGCTTAGTTCATGCAGTGGCGTATGGCTTAATTTTTGATGCTTTGGGACATGCGGTCGCCCTCACCTTAGAACAACGCGGAGCTTTAAAAGCAGCTCCAGCCGCACTGAAGTTTCGGGAGATGCTGAGTGGAAATCTGGAAGAACGTACAAAAACATTGGCCCGACTGGTTGTCGATCAATACCAAACCAAAGACAGTGAGCGAGTCAGCCGTGAATAATGAGCCGCCACAGCCAGATCCCACGGCTAATAAAAAATCCACCCAAGGCGATACTCATCTTAAGCTTGCAACGCAAAGCTTGCGACGCTTATTGGAAGACAAAAACCTACCCGAAGAAGTGCGCAGCACCTTGCAAGATGATTATATGCAAGTGCAATCCATGCTCGACAAACTAGAGCATGGACATATTCATATTGCGGTATTTGGTCGCGTCAGTGTCGGTAAATCGTCGTTGTTGAATGCTTTATTGGGCAAAGATGCGTTTAGTGTCAGTGTCTTGCATGGTGAAACTAAAACCACTGATTTCCACGCTTGGGAAGAATATTCAGACGGTGGCCTATATCTGATTGATACGCCGGGTATTAACGAAATCAATGGTGAAGATCGTGAACGGATGGCTCATGAAGTCGCAAAGCGTGCCGATTTAGTTTTATTTGTGATTGATAGCGACATCACCGATGTAGAATTTCGGGCTTTAAAAATTGTTGCCGCCAGTCACCGCCCGACTCTTTTAGTGGTTAATAAAGCGGATCGCTATACCGACCTAGAAAAGCAACAACTGCGCCGTGTCTTAGAAGAGCGCACTCAAACCGTCATTGAACCCGAAAATATTATCTTCACCACTGCTCAAACCAGTCGGCAAACCGTCATTTATGTGGATGCACAAGGCCATGAACAAGAAAAACTCAGAGTGCGCCCAGTGGATGTGCAGGCGCTTAAACTCCGCTTATGGGAGATTATTGAACAGGAAGGCAAAACCTTAGCTGCTTTAAATGCCTCCTTATTTGCGAGTAATCTCAGCGAAGCAGTTGGTCAACGGATGCTTGCTGTCAAACACGAGCTTGGCTTAAAAACAATTCATACTTATTGTATTGCACAAGGTGTAGCCGTCGCACTCAACCCTGTTCCCATTGCAGATTTAGTTGCCGCTGCGGCCATTGATGCAGGCATGATTGTACATTTGTCTAAATTATATGGCTTGCCGATGTCCAAAAGTGAAGCGGGCGAGCTACTTAAAACCATTTCTGGGCAAATGCTCGTGTTAATTGGTACGACTTGGGCAGTACATTTAATAGCTACCGTATTAAAACTCGGGACCGGTGGCGTTTCCACACTCTTAACCGCAGCGACGCAAGGAGCTGTGGCTTGGTATAGCACCTTAGTCGTTGGGCGAGTAGCTGAGCGCTGGTTGGCGAATGGTAAATCTTGGGGTGAAGCAGGCCCTAAACTTACAGTTGAACAGATTCTTGATTCATTGGATCGTGATTCAGTGATTACTGAAGCGCGTGAAGAAATCATGGGCTATTTACGCAAAACGGTGAAAAACTAATGGCGGGTTATAGCTTGCGTAATCTCATCGTGATTGTCCTACTCCTTGCAGCAGCGGCTTGGCAATATTTTTCAGGGCAACTCGGGTCTTCAACTCAACAAACCATTAACCCGCCTCAGAGCCAAGTAAGAACCCAAACCCAAGCTGCTGATTCAAGCAAAACATTGGCTCAGCTACGTGCTGCTGCACAGAATCCAAATGCTCAATTTTGGACAACGCTCCAAGGTAAGGTGATCAAAACGCTCAAAGATGATACTGAAGGGGATCGCCATCAAAAATTTTTGCTACAGGTCGCCGATGATTTAACCCTGCTCGTTTCTCATAATATTGATGTGGCTGAGCGCGTCCCCGTACAAGTCGGGGATACGATTAAACTACAGGGTGAATACGTTTGGAATAATCGGGGGGGTGTGATTCATTGGACTCATCATGATCCCAAGGGGCGCAAAATGGGCGGGTGGATTGAGTGGCAAGGTCAGCGTTATGATTGATTTCATTATTCACTTAACTAAGCGAACTAAGCAGCCAAGCCAAGACTAGGCAAGCTTGGCTGCTCAACTTACTTTACTTACCAGATAAAGGCTGGTTCAGAATAAGTCATAATCACACAGCCACAATGGGTCGCTTTTGGCGGTACATAATGGGCATGAGCTGTACTGGTGGTGATTAACATCGTACTAGTACCTAGCACGGTCAGTCCTAATAATAATAATAATTTCTTTTTCACGGTAGATCTCCTGATTGACACTCAATCTATGAGTTGTAGTTAGGGTGTGAATGGTTCGAACGGTGATAACCTAAATTAAACGCTTTTTTAGCTAAGCGATTCGATGCTATTGCATACTTAGTCGCACACCGACGCATCACTTTAGCTTTATAGCGTAATTCGACCGCATTAATACCCTGACGTTTTAAACTCTGCACAGTTTGTTCTAGGGTAGAGGCTTGATCATTTAACAACCAAGCACTCGCACGTAATTTATTAGCTTCATTGACAATAGGCGCAAGGGGTCCGGCTTGTGCTTGAGCACTCACCAAAGGGATAGCGCCAGCCAATAGAGCGCCATGAATTATTTTTTTCATCACTAACACTCCAAGTATATTTGCTGGTTTTAAAGCTGGTGTTTAACACCAGCACTTAGTAGTTTAGAAGTAGTTTAATTAAAAAGGTGCAGTTTTTTAATATTGTAATTTCATATACCTAATAAAAAAACATTAATCTAAACTGAATGAATAATATATGAAGTATCCGTTGACCTATTATCAGCATAATAACTACGCTCATAACAAAAAACTTGTTTATTAATATCCATTAGTATAAGCGTTGAGCAGCGTGTTCCGTAATTCATTAAACCTGAGGCAATAAAAATCGGTGATAGCCATAACTCTTTCTCCAAGCCAATCCCTGTGTCTGGTAGCTCTGTCAGCCTAGCAGGTATCTGATCTGACAGTAATCGAAATAATTTATCGACAAGCGGATCGAGCGAGCTGGGTTGTGAATTAGTTACTATTTGCTTAAACTCAAACAAACCCCGTTGAACTTTTGGCCAAGGCGTATTTAAACTCGCATTACTTAGACCATAAAAATCCGGTTTTAATACTTGCCAAGTACTTGAATAGCGATTACTCAAATAATAAATCTGATCGGGTAAATACCCCGCTAATAAATTAAAACCTGCATATTGATTTTTAGTTTTATCTAACTGTTTTAAATTTATTAAAGCAGGCTGAGTATCTGCTACAAACTCACTGACCAATAAGCCTCGAGAACGCTCACCAAGCTGTGGGTTAGTTTGACGGACATTAGTCACTAAAGCGAATTTAAGATTGGTTTGATTGAGTGCCAACCAAGAACCTTGCGAGCTTTGATCTATACCGCCGACAATCGCAGGGTTAGTCGGCCATACACCTAAGGGCGTCGCAGGGCGATGGAAGAACTCATCACGGTTAGCCGCTAGAATGAAGGGGTACTGAGGATGTTGTTGAATAGCAATTAAGGCAAAACACATAAAGTCCTCTGCTAAAAAGCCTCTATCATGCCTGCTTTTTAGCATAAGGACTATTCAAGACTATGCGGCTAGACTCAACTCACTGCTAGCAGCACGGTAGCCTAGCTTTGCTTTAAGCAGCTACCCACTCTTTATAAGCTTCAAGATCACGGCTTTTACCGGCTGCATAACCGGCTTCAAAGGCCTCATTTAAGCGTTGCTCTTCACGCATCGGATTATACAGATAGCCATTTTGCCAGCCTTGTACAAACTCACTATCTGTACCCGCTTGCTCCATTGTCACCACAGCATCGTAATATTGTTGATTCATTAGAATCTCCTCTCACACTATTAATCATTAAAACTGCTTGTTACTTATCACTCGCTTCAAATATAAGCGACTGAACTTAGCGCTTAGCCGCTTCAAAAACGCTTAAAGCTTGCCCACTATCGAGTACAGCGCGTACTGCCGCAGCCGCTGCGGGTAAATCAGGATAGCGTTTTAAATGACTCAAACAAATCGCAGCTGCATACACCAAGCTGTCATACGTCAAACCCTGTTCTCCTGCCAAGGCAGCTAGGCCTAAATCTGCAGCCTGCATAGCCAAAGCATCACTATCAATTTGCGCCTCTTCTGCAGGAATTAAAGCAGCGGGCAAAGGCACTGCACGGGTAGCCGCCACAATACCTAGCTCTTGTGGTACTAAATCTACTTGATATTCGACCCCTTGCTCTTGATAAGCAAACAAACGCCCCGCTTGCTGGAGAGAAGGAATAATGCCTCCCTCAACACCTCGCACAAATAAAGCTGATTGAAACCCCGCCTGCCGCGCTAAGGCAGCATAAATCGGTGGATAGGCTTTATGTACATACCCCCCCATACAATGCGTCCTTAACCGCGCCCGAATCGGCCCAAGCATCGTCTCGACTGTAGTCAGCACTTGACGCTTAATCATGCGTTGACGTAAAGGAATCAAGGCATGTAACGCTGGTGCAAAATGCGCTTGATCGATATAAGTCCAGCCGATTTGTTCAAGTTGTTGAGTCGCTTGTGCAGGAGACAATTGCACTTTAATCCCTGCCGCTTGCAGAACTTTGTGATGAGTTGCCCCATATTTAGGGCCAACCGCTGCCACCCCATGTAAAACAGCAGGTACTCCTAAAGCCGCTAAAACGGCCGGTAGAAAACTAGAGGCCGGAACACCCCGAGTAAACCCATCATAGGGATCAGAAATATCCACTAACTCATCGACAGCGGCATGACTAATGCTTGAGTTATCTATTAAAGCCTGCAAAGTGCCTCGATTTTCTTCATCGGTTTCACGCTTCATGCGTAAGGCAATGAAATAAATCGCAGTCTGCACCGGATCAGCTTGCCCCGACAGAATAAACTGCATGGTTTGATAAGCTTCCGTGTAAGACAAATCTTTGCTGTACTCAGGCCCAGTAGCAACCTTTTGAATCGCTTGCTTGAGGTGATGAGCGAAATTAAGTTCAGACATAGTGACAGTTTCCATAGCAAAACAGTGTAGGAAGTGCATCAACGCATAGAAATACCCCTATCGGGGTAAAGCTTTGCATTAGAGCTTATTCTAACTTAGGCTAAGCACGGCGTAGCTAGCCTTACTCTGCCGTTCATTGCCGTTCTATTGAGGAAAAACTAATGTCTAATCTTGAATATACCGATGCTAATGCGGGCTTAGCCAGCGGGATGGCTGCTTTTGAAGCCAAGCATTTTGCTCGAGCGATGCAGCTTCTTTATCCTTATGCTGAGCAGGGTCATCCACAAGCCCAATATCATGTCGCCATTATGTATCAAAATGGCTTAGGTAATACCCAAAGTGATGTAGCGGCTTGGAAATGGATGCAGGATGCAGCCCAACAAGGCTATGCCCTAGCCCAACACGGTTTAGGCTTTATGTATTTAGAAGGTGAATGTATTGATCAAGATCAGACTAAAGCGGCTGAATGGTTTAAAAAAGCGGCGGAGCAAGGCTTAGCTGGCTCATTATTAGCATTAGCCGGGCTATATGAACAAGGCCTTGGGGTCGCTCAAGACCCTGATGAAGCACAACGTCTTTATAAACTTGCAGGCTTTTAAACACCGGCTTAGCTTCATGCAAAAAACAGAAAACATCAAAAAAACTGAAAGGATAAAGTATTCAGTTACAATTCAGTGCTCTTGATTTAGTTTGCATCTCGGTAGGGCGAAGAAAATTATAAAAATAAGCTGGAAAGTAAAGCCGATATAAATTAATAGTTTATTTACATCGGCTTTACCCTGTTAACATCAATGAACAGCAGGCTTTTGGCTTGCTTAACCAGGGTCGCACTTGGCATTTGATGTAGACTTACAATAATAACAATATCATTTATTTGGAGGAATCAGCGTACAGATTTAATTATAATCAGTACGCTGATTCCTCTTTATTTTTTACTGCAATTTTAAACAACTTGCAAGTGTTTACCGATAAATTGCATTAATTACCGTTTGTGCCTTAACAGCCAACATCCATGAATCTTTATATCTCGTTGAAAATCTTCAGGTATTGATTGTAAGCGGTAATCCTCAACCAGATAGCGCTCTTGAATTATTGGATCTAATTTGAACTTACGGAAATTATTCGAAAAAATCAATATTCCATCCCTTTCAAGGATTTGCATCGCATTTTGCAAAAGAGAGACATGATCGCGCTGTACATCAAAACTGTCTTGCATCCGCTTTGAATTACTAAAGGTCGGTGGATCAAGGAAAATTAAATCATAGCGCTGTTTACAAGTGGCTAACCACTCCACCGCATTAGCCCGAATCAGACGGTATTTATAGGGGTTCAGCTTCAGATGATTCAGTTGAAAATTTTCCTCAGCCCAAGCCAAATAAGTCGCGGATAAATCGACACTATCCACCCGACTAGCCCCCCCAGCCGCTGCATGTACACTCACAGCACCGGTATAGCAAAAGAGATTCAATACTGATTTACCCGCCGCTTGCTGCTGCATCCACCAACGCATCGGACGGTGATCCAAAAATAAGCCTGTATCCAGATAATCACTTAAATTCACTTTGAAACGCAAGCCATGCTCATAGACGATCAGACTCTGCCCTAGTTGGGCTTGGCGTTCATATTGCTCGATCCCTTTTTGCCGCTTGCGTTGCTTGAGTACAATCTTATCGGCAGGCAGTTGCAATACTTCAGCCAAGGTCATCAGCACTTGGTCTAAACGCTGCTGTGCTGTTTTTTCATTAATACTTGCAGGCGGTGCATATTCCTGAACTTGTAAGCAATCGGCATAACGATCCACGGCAACCGCATATTCTGGAATATCCGCATCATAAATCCGATAAGCATTGGTCGTCCCTGCTTGAATAAAAGCCTTGAGTTTGCGTAGGTTTTTTTCAATCCGATTTGCAAAATCTTCAGCAATCCAATGCGTTGGCTTAACTTTTTGAACTAGTTTCTCTAAAGTCCATAGCTGATACTCATCGCGCCCATTTAGATAGCGATACGTTTTGCTATAGAACAAATCCGTAAAGGCTAAAGGAGCCGCCGTAGGGGCAAATAAAGCGCCTTGAAACGCAGCGGGTAACTGAGAGCAGGCTTGACCAAACTCACTGTACATGGTTCGCCAAGTCAAGGCATGTTGCTCAGCATCAAAGGGCAACTTACTTAGCAACAATCCCTGATCGGCCTGAAAATTGTTGAACGGCAGCTGCTTAGGTGCTTGATTAAACCATTGAACCCCTACCGCTAGCCCCAAGGTCTGCCAATCGGCTTTAGCAGTCGCTAGTTTGTGTGGATCTTGCTCAGCCCCTATGAACTGCAAGCGCTCAGCTTTAGCCAAACCAGCTTGTTGCCGCTCACGCGCCTCACTTAAAAGCTGCTCATAGAGTACAGGATCATGTTTGAGCCAACGCTGTGCAACGGTGCCCCCCCGAAGTAACGCAGGTGCTATATCCAAAGCCATTAACGCCGCCTCGATCATGAACTCCCCTGAGCCACACAGAGGATCAAGAAAACAGAGCGTATTAGCCTTAGACTGAAGCAAATTAGGCCAACCTGAACGAATTAATACCGCTGCTGCTAAATTTTCATGTAGCGCATAATAGGCATCGGGATCACGATAACCGCGCTGGTGTAGACCCTTTTGATTAAGATCAATACCAATACTAGCCTTGCCTTTATGTAAATTTACAAATACCACTAGATCAGGATGAGCGCTAATACTCGGACGAATCCCATCTGGTGTACGCATGAGATCAACGATTTGATCCTTAACCCATTGCGCCCCAAATTGAGTATGACGAATATCCTCATTCAAGCCTGAAAAGCGTACTTTAAAACTCCCCTCCACTCGTAAATGCTCTGCCCAAGGAATGGTTTTAATCAGCTCGCTTAATTCAGCTTGATCTTTGCCAAACCCATAGGCTAATTGTAAACTTGCGCGCGAAGCAAGCCGACTCCAAATCAAAGCTCGATACGCAAAGGCCAAATCCCCCCAAGCTTGAACCCCTGAATGGCCAATTTTAGTTTGAACAGCCCCTAGACTCAGCAACTCCTCGGCTAACAAAGGTTCAATAAACTGGGGGCAGGCAAAAAACCATTCATATTGGTGTATAGGACTCTCAAATTGCATGGGAATGACCAAGAAATCGACGGCTTATGATTTTAACATCATTTCAGGTGTTGTATGCTCTCAGTTCGGTCATCGCGATAGACTTTTACTCTGCCAGAACAGATGTCTATAAGGCTGGATCAGTTAGCAATTATGTCAACAATGTTGCAGCTGCACACTTGGAAAACCTTAAGTTTCCAGCTATTATTCACCACCTGTCAGCACACATGTCGACAATCCGAAGGCTTAAGAAAACATGTCCCAACATAGGTTCCAAGCAAATGAAAACCACCAGTAACAGACCGCTTTCTCCGCATCTGCAAGTTTATAAGATGCCGCTTCCGGCTATTTTATCCATCCTCCATCGTGGCACTGGCATTGTGCTTTCTATCGGCAGCTTACTTGTAGTCTATTGGTTGACTGCTTTAGCTGCAGGTCCTGATGCTTATGCAACTGCAAGTGGAATTTTAGGTTCATTCCTCGGTAAATTAGTTTTATTCGGTTGGACTTGGGCATTATTTTATCATATGTGCAATGGCATCCGGCACTTACTTTGGGATACTGGCTATGGCTTTGATATTCCAACCACCTTCTTAAGTGGAAAAGTCGCATTAGGCGCATCAGTCGTTTTAACCATTCTAGTATGGCTAGTGGCCTAAAGTTTGCAGGAGATTGTCATGAGTTTGGTAACACCTTTAAAGAAAGCACAAGGCTTAGGCTCAGCAAAAGCAGGTACTCATCATTTTTGGGTACAACGAGTGACTGCCGTGGCTTTAGTGCCCTTAACCTTATGGGTTGCTTTCACAGTGGCTGCTTTAAGCGATAAAGACTATGCCACGGTCTTAACTTATTTTTCATCCCCCTTTAGCGCTGCTATGTTCAGCTTATTCATTTTTACCGCTTTTTATCACGCCGCTTTAGGCTTACAAGTCGTGATTGAAGACTATGTACACAATGAAGGGGTGAAAATTGGTGCTTTAATTGGCATAAAACTATTTCTGGCCTTGACTGGGGCCACCAGTATTATCGCCGTGTTGCTTGCGGCTTTCGGCAACTGAGGAGCCTTGCATGTCTGAGTATAAAATTGAAAACCATACCTATGACGTGGTTGTTGTTGGGGCGGGAGGTGCCGGTTTGCGGGCAACCTTCGGTATGGCCGTCAAAGGTTTATCAACGGCCTGTATTACTAAAGTATTCCCAACCCGTAGCCATACGGTAGCAGCACAAGGCGGGATGTCAGCAGCTTTAGGTAATATGGGACCTGATAAATGGCAGTGGCATATGTATGACACTGTGAAAGGTTCTGATTGGTTGGGTGACCAAGATGCGATTGAATATATGTGTCGCGAAGCAATCCCCGCAGTGATCGAATTAGAGCATCAAGGTGTGCCGTTTTCTCGTACGGAAGAAGGTCGTATCTATCAACGTCCATTCGGTGGGATGACGACTAATTACGGTGAAGGTATTGCCCAGCGTACTTGTGCGGCGGCTGACCGTACTGGACATGCGATTCTGCATACCTTGTATCAGCAATCATTACGGCATAAAGCCGAGTTTTATATTGAGCATTTCGCCACCGACTTGATTATGGACGAACAAGGTGTTTGCCGGGGTGTCTTAGCTTGGGATTTAGCGACCGGTGTTTTACGGGTATTCCGCGCTCAAACGGTGGTACTGGCAACCGGCGGTTATGGTCGTGCTTATTTCTCTGCCACTTCCGCGCACACTTGTACCGGTGATGGCAATGGCATGGTGACTCGTGCTGGCTTACCACTACAGGATATGGAATTCACACAATTCCATCCAACCGGTATTTATGGTTCAGGCTGCTTAATTACAGAAGGGGTGCGGGGTGAAGGTGGTTATTTAACCAACTCACTGGGTGAGCGCTTTATGGAGCGTTATGCACCGAATGCGAAAGACCTAGCTTCGCGGGATGTGGTTAGCCGCTCCATGACCATCGAGATTAATGAAGGTCGCGGTGTTGGGCCGAAGAAAGATCATATCCATATTCACTTAGAGCATTTAGGCGCTGAAGTGATTCATGAGCGCTTACCCGGTATTGCAGAAAGTGCCAAGATTTTCGCAGGTGTCGATGTCACTAAAGAACCGATCCCTGTTCTGCCAACCGTTCACTATAATATGGGCGGTATTCCCACCAATTATCACGGTGAAGTGGTCACTCTCAAAGATGGCAACCCTGATAGCGTGATCCCCGGTTTAATGGCGATTGGTGAATGTGCTTGTGTATCGGTGCACGGTGCGAATCGTTTAGGTTCTAATTCGCTCTTGGACATTGTAGTCTTTGGGCGGGCTGCAGCGAATCGCTGTGCTGAGACTTTAACAGCCGGTGCGAGCCAACCTGATCTACCTAAAGCAGGCTTAAACAAGGCTTTAGATCGTTTCAAGCGTATTCATAATGCGAATGGCAATACCACCACGGCAGAAATCCGCGACAATATGCAACACACGATGCAAAAGCATGCGGCCGTCTTCCGTACGGGTGATTCCTTGCAAGAGGGCGTAGATAAAATGAATACAATCTATGCAAGCTATAATGATGTCAAAGTTAGTGATCGCAGTTTGATCTGGAACTCCGACCTGATGGAAACTTTTGAATTAGCGAATCTCTTGGATTGTGCGCAAGTCTCTGTGCAATGTGCCTTAAACCGTGAAGAGAGTCGGGGTGCGCATGCCCGTGAAGACTTCCCTGAGCGTGATGATCTTAACTGGATGAAGCATTCTTTAGCTTGGTTAGATGAGCAAGGCCAAGTCAAAATTGACTATCGCCCAGTCCATACCTACACCCTGACGGATGATGTCGAGTACATCCCGCCGAAAAAGCGCACCTACTAAGGGAGCATAACGAAGATGGCTGAATTTAAACTTCCCGCAAACTCGATCATTAAAGAAGGCAAAACCTGGCCAACACCGACGGGTGCTAGCCGTGTAAAAAACTTTAAGATCTATCGTTATGACCCTGATAGTGGGCAAAATCCTCGTTGGGATACCTTCCCGATTGATCTAGATGATTGTGCACCAATGGTCTTGGATGCCTTGTTAAAGATCAAAAACGAGATTGATCCCACCCTAACCTTCCGTCGTTCTTGCCGTGAAGGGATTTGTGGTTCATGTGCGATGAATATCGGTGGCTCTAATACCTTGGCTTGTATTAAAGCCATCGAAGATATTCCGGGCGATATTACGATTAGCCCCTTGCCACATATGGAAGTGGTGAAAGATCTTGTGCCCGATCTGACCCATTTCTATGCACAATATGCCTCGATTAAACCCTGGATGCAGACCTCAACCCCTGCTCCTCAAGATCGTGAGCGTTTACAATCACCTGAAGATCGTAAAAAGCTCGATGGTTTATATGAGTGTATTTTGTGTGCCAGCTGCTCAACTTCTTGCCCAAGCTATTGGTGGAATGGTGATCGCTATTTAGGCCCTGCAGTTCTATTACAGGCTTATCGTTGGGTGATTGATAGTCGGGATGAAGCGACTGGTGAGCGTTTAGATAATTTAGAAGATCCCTTCAAGCTCTATCGCTGCCATACCATTATGAATTGCACTAATACCTGCCCGAAAGGCTTGAATCCTGCCAAAGCCATTGGCGAGCTGAAAAAGATGATGGTCGAGCGCCTATATTAATTAAGCCCGGTTAATTAGGCTCGTTCTAGCACCCTTCTCTTGTTAAGAGAAGGGTTTTGCAGATAGTAAAGGTGGACTGCATGAACGAACTCTCTCGCTACAAATTACGTTGTCGGCGCGGTATGAAGGAACTCGACTTTGTATTAGAGCGCTATCTCAAAAATCATTTCCCCCATGCTAATGCTGAAGAAATTCAACGCTTTGATGAATTACTCGAACTACAAGACCCTAATTTATTTGGCATAATCTTTCAAATAGAACCAACACCTGAGCCATTTCAGGCCTTAGCGGCAAAAATCCGCTCGCTTGCTTAATGGGTATACTTAAGCAAAACGAAGCACAGTGGCAAGAACGTTTAATCCGTTTGCGTTGGGCTTGTCATCGGACACATAGCGAACTTAATAAACCTCTACTTGGCTTTCTTGAAGAGGTATATCCCTCTTTGGAGATGGGCGAGCAGTTTGCGTTTGAACGCTTGCTATGTGCAGCTGATCACGATATTTTGCAATGGCTTAAGGGTAAACAGCTGCCAAATGATCAGGGTATTGTGACTATTCTCGCTTTGATGCGGCAAGCCAGTTAATAATCGAACATAGAGTTATTATTATTTATCATCGCTTAGAGGAAGATTCATGGCTGAGTTGATCGACTTATCACCTGTCGCTGCTTATCAGTATTTACAGGAAAATCCTGATAAAAGTGTGCTTGTCGATATCCGTTCATCTATGGAGTATTTGTTTGTAGGTCATCCGGTTGGATCTATTCATATCGCGTGGATTGATGAGCCGGACTGGGATGTCAATCCCAATTTTGTCAAAGACGTTGAGCGCCTACTCAGCGGACGCTGTAAAGGCTTAGATCCCAAAACTGAGGCAGCTGTCGTGCTGTGCTGTCGCAGTGGTAAACGCACTAAGGACGCAGGGGCTGCTTTACTAGCCGCTGGATTCCAACATGTTTTACATGTTAATGAAGGCTTCGAAGGAGAGCGCGATGAACAACATCATCGCAGTACGCTCGGTGGCTGGCGCTTTCATGGTTTACCTTGGGAACAATGTTAGCTTTAAATATTAGCCTTACACGCTAAGCTTTACTTATAGCCTTTTAGGCAATTCAGTCAAAATCATCTAAAATTACAGAACTAAACCGTCACGCATACCTAAGGACGGGTGATAATGCGTGACTGCGGCTGAAGTTTATGACTATGATTGCCCACTCATAGGGATCTAGTAAAACAAGAAAGGAGTTATAATGAAAGCAAAAGCGCTAGTTGTACTAGTAGTTGCTATTATTTGGGGTTTAGGTAGTTGGTGGTGGTATACCTGCAAGATCAAAGGATTCTGTGGTACCCCTGCACATACAGAACCAACAGAGGCATCTCAGCCAAGCACGGTTACACCGACCACTGAAATCACAACTGCCAAGCCTGAGTCTGAAGCCGCCGCTAAAGCGCAAGTGGCCGATCAGCCCACACCAACGGATACACAACTCACGGCACTGACTATTAATACGCCGGAGGCTTCTGAACTCCAAACTAGCTCAAAACCAGAATCCACAACATCTGAACCGACACCGACGGCAGAACTCGCTGCTCAAACAGCTACACAAGCTGATCCAAAACCAGAACCCACAACACCTGAACCGACG
>JBJOOT010000067.1:0-16526 GCA_046051185.1 Pseudomonadota bacterium
AAGGCAAGAAAGTTCCTAATGTCACCTTCCATACGCGTAAAGACAATGCTTGGGTGGATGTCACTACCGATGACTTGTTCAAAGGCAAAACCGTTGTCGTGTTCTCATTACCCGGTGCTTTCACGCCAACCTGTTCTTCTACGCATGTGCCACGTTATAACCAATTAGCTGATGCACTCAAAGCCAATGGCGTTGATGACATTATCTGTATGTCAGTGAACGACACTTTTGTTATGAACGAGTGGAAGGCGGCACAAGAAGCGGACAAGATCACCTTCATTCCTGATGGAAATGGGGAATTCACCCAAGGCATGGGTTTATTGGTCGATAAAGACAATCTAGGCTTTGGTAAGCGCTCATGGCGTTACTCGATGCTGGTAAAAGACGGCACAGTGGTCAAAATGTTCATTGAGCCCGAAAAAGACGGCGACCCCTTCGAAGTGTCTGATGCTGATACCATGTTGAATTATGTCGCTCCAAAGGCTAACAAGCCTTTAGATGTAACCGTATTCACCCGTTTAGGCTGTCCGTTCTGTGCAAAAGCCAAAGCACTGTTGAAAGAAAAAGGCATTGCGTTTGATGAGCTGATTCTAAACAAGGACTATCGCAATGTGACCCTACGTGCGGTGGCGGGGCAAGATTCAGTGCCACAGGTTTTCATCAATGGGCAACATATCGGTGGTTCTGACAAGTTAGAAGCTTGGTTAGCTGCCAACGCTTAATTCAATGAGCACTAGCCCGTTGTTCTAGCAGCACGGGCTAGTTGCACCCTTACTGCTTCAAGTCGAGATAATTTTATGAACCAGCATTATGACGTGATTGCGATTGGCGCAGGGAGTGGCGGTTTATCCGTAGTCGAAAAAGCAGCATTCTATGGAAAAAAAGCAGCCGTCATTGAAATGAATGACGATCTAGGTGGCACTTGTGTAAACCGTGGTTGTGTCCCGAAAAAAATCATGTGGTATGCCGCAGAATTGGCGCATGCTCAAGTTCATGCTCGTGATTATGGCTTTGCTTTGACCCCCGCGAAGCTGAATTGGACTAAGCTAGTCATGAAGCGCGAAAATATGATTGATGGGATTAATGACTGGTATCGGGATGATTTTCTGGCTAAAGCAGGTATTGATTTAATTTACGGTCAAGCCCGTTTTCTTGATGCGCATACACTAGAAGTAAAAGGCGAGCGTTATACCGCCGACCATATTGTAATTGCCACAGGTAGTCGCCCTTTAGTTTTTAAGGATATACCTGGGGCTGAATTAGGAATTAGTTCCGATGGCTTTTTTGAATTAGAAGAGCAACCTAAAAAAGTAGCCGTGGTGGGTGGCGGGTATATTGCCTTAGAGCTAGCAGGGGTCTTAAATGCTTTGGGGAGTGATACTCATTTATTGCATCAAGGCTTTCCGGTATTAATCGGCTTTGATGCCATGATCCAATGCGGTTTACGCAAACAAATGGAAGCGGATGGAATTACTTTTCATGATAATGACAAAATTGCCAGCCTTGAACGGCAAACAAATGGCAAGCTAACTGTCCATTATCAAAGCGGTGAAACTTTAATAGATTTAGATCAATTAATTTGGGCGATTGGCCGTGTACCGAATACGGATGATCTAGGTTTAGATAAAATTAATTTACCCGTGGCTAAAAATGGCCTGATTGATGTGAATGAATATCAGGAAACCTCGGTAGCCGGTGTTTACGCTATTGGCGATATTATCAATAAGCGCGGAGTACAATTAACACCGGTTGCCATTGCGGCAGGTCGGCGCTTATCGGATCGTTTATTCGGTGGTATGCAGGATCGCAAAGTGGATTATAATTTAATCCCTACCGTGATGTTTACGCATCCACCGATTGGTACGATTGGCTTATCGGAAGAAGCCGCCCGCGAGCAATACGGTGATGAAGTCAAAGTTTATCAGACGGATTTCAACTCCATGTATTACGCCTTCGTAAAACACAAAGTGAAAACCTATATGAAGCTCATTGTGGTCGGCAAAGACGAGAAAATCGTCGGCTGCCATGCGATGGGTAAAGGGGTGGATGAAATGATGCAAGGTTTTGCAGTTGCACTAAAAATGGGGGCAACCAAGAAGGACTTTGATGACACTATCGCGATTCATCCGGTCAGTGCGGAAGAAATGGTAACGATGAAATAACCATTGCCGCGGGTGTGAGAATTACAAAACCCTGCTTTGGCGGGGTTTTGACCTTGATAGGGGCTTGTTTTATTGAACCCCATCACCGCTTCAATAAGATTAACTTTTCATTACCAAACTCTTACTTATCTGTAACTGGACGTTAGGCTGTATAAGGTTAAAATTACCTTATTGCAAACCAGTTAATCAGTTGCTGTTTTCACTTCGCAGTTTGGGGGCTTGGATATTTTCAATGCCCCTTTTTTAAAGGTAATCCTAAGGGATGCCTTCACAATCAATACAAAAGTAAAATCCTAAAGCCAAATCCTAACCCACTGCGGTTTGGTCTAAGGATAAAATCTGTCGCACCGGAGTTTTGCTCCGGTGTTTTTGTAGGATTATTCGTTTTGTAGAGCATCCCGCTCACGGCAACTTAAAGTTGTATACTCACCTTTAGGTAATTTGGCTTTTAAATCAAGTGCTTTTAAAACAGCTTTAAGATCAACCTTATTTTCTATGGAGCAGGCATTGGCTTTGGCAAACGCTTGTAGGGCGCTATCGTCACCAGTTAAGCGTACCGTTATTCCCGCCCCTTCACTCACACAGCAGCCGATATAAGTGGTCATATACTCTTCTTCGATCATGAGTAAATCATGTCCCATAAAGCTTGTCGGCTTATTCACTAAATAGTAATCAGTGTAATCAGCTCGTACATTCGGCTTCTTATTCACAATACCAGCCCGCATATAAGCTTGAATAGCTTTGCCCGAATCGCCAATACGTTTTGCTTTAACAGAGTCATAGCGCAAAGCATCCGTTAGTAATTGCTCTAGTTGGCTTGCTTGAGTCGCACCTATTGCATAGAGAGGCTGTATCGTAACCGCTAAAATTAGGCTCAATAACAGCGATTTTAAACTTAAAACACGCATACGAATCAACTCCTTGTTGAGATATATTTATTCGAGTATGCGCTTAAATAAATGTTCAACTTCGCTTAAGAAAATCTGGACTTTGGGTACACGCACTCGACTGGGTGAGTAACAGGCATAAAGATACTGACCAAAGTTTAGATGGGGGGTATAGTCAGTTAATACTTCTTGCAGTAAGCCTTGTTTGAGCGCATCACCACACAGATAACGCGGCAAAATTGCAATCCCTTCACTGGCAAGGGTGGCGGTAAAAATACTGGTTAGCTCATTAAATTGAATACGATTTTGAATCGGAATATGAAATTCATAACCTGCTGTATCGGTTAAATGCCAACGATAATTATCTAATAGTAAATAACTAAAACAGCGGTGTTGGCTTAAGTCTTGGGGTATTTGCGGGATACCATACTGTTGAAAATATGTAGGGGTTGCGCAAATTGCGCGTTTGAGTGCACCTAAGCGCTTGGCGATGACCTCTGCTGGCGGCTGGCGAGTAATGCGTAAGGCAAGATCAAGATTATGTTCGACTAAATCTAAGACTTGATCGGTTAACAGTAATTCACATTGTAAGCGTGGATAGCGCTCAGTGAATTGGGATAAGAGTGGTGTGAGGTATTTGCGGCCTAGGGTGACGGTAGCACTAATGCGTAAAACGCCTTGCGGCTCGCTTGCACCTAAATTCTGCATCGCAACTTCGGTATTTTGTACCGCGATCAACGCTTGGCGGGCTTGCTGATAAAACACTTCACCTGCAGGTGTTAGCTGCAGTTTTCGATGGGCGCGTTCAAACAGTTTAGTACCAAAATTGCGTTCTAAGTCACCGATTTGTTTACTAATTTGAGCACGAGTGCAATTTAAACGCAAAGCTGCCGCGCTCATACTACCTGCTTCGACCGTTTTCACGAAGCTATCCCAACTGCTCAGCCATAGCATGTCAATAATCCGTTGACAGAGTGACGGCGATTATAGGCTATTTTCTTGCAGCAGGTCTCTCTAAAATACCCAGCGTGCTAGCTAAAATTACAGGATGAGACGATGTTTCAAGCTTTACGTAGACCCGAGGTCTTGCTAACGACTTTAGCCGCCGCTGGGATTTTGATGGTCACAATGGGGACGCGCCAATCCTTGGGGCTATTTGTTGAGCCACTCACCACTAGCACTGGTTTAGCCATTACCACAATTAGCTTAGCTTTAGCCATAGGCCAATTTACTTGGGGGGCGATTCAGCCAATAGCGGGTGCACTTTCGGATCGTTATGGCCCACAGGTTATTTTAGTGGCGGCCTTGCTACTGTTAGCATTGGGGGTCGGTATTACGCCTTTCATGAGTTCAGGGTTTGGCTTGATCGTATCCTTAGGGCTATTAATGGCGATTGGCTCAGGGGCGGGCGGTTTCTCGGTATTGATTGGTGCCGCCGCGCAGCGCTTGCCAGTAGAGGCACGCGCAGAGGCCTCGGGGGTGATTAATGCTGGCGGGTCATTTGGGCAGTTTGTGTTTGCACCGATCATGCAGAAATGTATCCAAGTCTTCGGTTGGATGGGGGCGATGTGGACGATGATGGTGTTGACTATAGCCGCTTTACCCTTGATTGCCGGATTGACGGGGAAAGAAAAGTTTGTGCCTGCCCCTAAAACGCAGGACGGGGGTGTCTGGCAAGCCATTAAAATCGCAATGAAAGACCCTAGTTATTTACTGCTACATTTAGGTTTTTTCACTTGCGGTTTCCATATTGCCTTTTTGGTGACGCATTTACCGGGGGAGGTTAATTTATGTGGCTTATCCCCCACGGTTGCTAGTTGGTCATTAGCCATTATTGGTCTGTCGAATATTTTTGGTAGCCTTTATGCGGGTTATTGTGTCTCACGCTACCGCAGTAAATATGTTTTAGCGGCCATGTATGGCTCACGGGCTTTATTAGTAGCTTGGTATTTAATGATGCCGCGTACAGAGTGGACTTTTTATATCTTTGCCATTGGTTTAGGTTTTACATGGTTGGCAACCGTACCACCGACGGCAGCCATTGTGAGTAAATTATTCGGAGTGCGTTATTTAGCGACTCTGTTTGGGTTAACCTTATTCACTCATCAAGTCGGTGGCTTCTTAGGCGCTTATTTGGGGGGCTGGGCGATTACTCGTTTTGGCGATTTCTCATGGATGTGGTATGCCGATATTGCCCTTGCGACCGTTGCTGCGCTGGCTAATCTACCGATTCGCGAGCAGAGAGTTGTGCGTCCGGCGGTGGTTGTTTGAGTTTGCTCATCGCATAATTTTCTATAAAACTGCACAGGATTTGCAGGTTGATAGAGGATACTTCAAACCAAGTAAATTACTTTAGACAGTATGATGATTAGTTTGAAGGTAGTGGGACGATGGTTATTTGAACTAAGTTTAGGCATATTGATTGTGTTGCTTATTTTATGGATAGTGGTGACACAGCCTTTATTTTCTAATAACAAACACATCTCCTCAGTAAAAAGCTCGCCACAAAATTTGCAAACGCATGTATATAAGCTTTCTGTGGAGCTAGCTCCTCGTACTTTTCCTGAAAATTTAGATAAAACAGCCAACTACCTTAGGGAACAATGGCAACTGTTTGGGAGGGTGACACATCAAGCTTTTCATGTGGATGCTGAAACCTATCAGAATCTATCTATCAGTTTTGGCCCTACCTCTTCATCGCGTATTGTAATTGGTGCGCATTATGATGCTTATAACGAATTAGCAGGGGCTGATGATAATGCCAGTGGTATAGCTGGTTTAATAGAGTTAGCGCGTTTGCTTAGTCAGCTTAAACTTACTAAACAAGTGGATTTAGTCGCATTTACTTTAGAAGAGCCGCCCTTTTTTCGCACTCATGAAATGGGTAGTGCTGTGCATGTACAAGAATTATTAGCTAGTGGTACTGCAGTTGAGTTGATGATTAATTTAGAAATGATTGGCTATTACAGTGATGCAGCTAATTCTCAAGATTTCCCTTTTTCCTTGATGAAATATGTCTATGGCAATCGAGGGGATTTTATTGCGATAGTTGGTAGTTTGTCTGAGATGGGGATTGTTCGTCAATCCAAAGCGAGTATGCGTAGCGTAATGAATTTACCTGTTCATTCTATTAATGCACCCACTTTAGTACCTGGTATTGATTTTTCTGATCACAGTAATTATTGGCAAGCAGGTTTTCCAGCGCTAATGATAACTGACACTGCATTTTATCGTAATCATGCTTATCACAGTGCTGAAGATACTTGGGATAGATTAGATTATGAGAAAATGGCTGAGGTTGTGAATGGTGTCGCGGCTATCATTGTTGATCGAGCAGGGCGAACTCAGTAGGTCAGCCCCGAAAATTTTACGAAACTGTATTGTCTATTTAGTTTTTTTAGTATTTGGGCGCTGCGTATAAAGTAGCCCCAAGCCGGCTAGTGTGACTAAGATGCTTCCCCAAAGTGCGTTCAAACTGGGCAATTCATGCCAAATAAAAAAGCTCAATAACATGCCCCAAATGAGTTGCGTGTATTGCATGCTACTAACGGCTGTTGGTGAGCCAAAATGAAACGCAGAGACGACTAAAGCCGTTGCTAGTGCATAACAAAGACCGCCACCGAAGCTAATGGCAATAGCGCTTAAAGTCATGGGTTGGTAATGAAATAAGGTATAAATGCCAGTTGTGAGTACAATTAAACTTAATCCGTAGACGGCAAAGCTCTGGGGTGTTTCTTGCTCTCGATAGCGTCCTATTAATAGAAAGCTGATAGATTCAATCACGGCACATCCTAAAGCGGCTAAGAGTGCGACTTGGAAGCTGCCAAAGCTTGGATTAAGCATAAAATAAACCCCCACAAAGCCTAAAAGTGTGAAGAGCAAAGTCTGCGGTTTAAGCTTTTCTTGTTGCAGCAACAAGGCAAATAAAGCGGTAAACAAAGGCAAAGTGAGAATCAAAGTATAAGCTTCGGCTAAGGGGACTTCGCCAAAACTGTAAAAGGCTAACAAGTCTGCACTTAAAATAAGGCTAGCACGGACTAAGTGCAGGCGCGGATGGCGAATTTTTAATAAATCAAAGCGTGGATAAACCCAAACTAGCAAACTCAACAGTGCAAATAAGCAATTAAAAAAAGTGACCTGCAACAGTGTATAAGTTTGTAGTGACCACTTGATGCTAATGTCCATGACGGTGAAACAAAAAAAGCCTAAAGCGGCTAAACCCATTGCGTGCATTTCATTTTTCTCAACTATTGAACTGGAGCTAGTGTGCAAGCTGCTTTAAAATAAATAAAACGAATCTTTTTCATTTTAAAAACAAAGAAATTTTATTTTATGGCGATTCCTGCTCATCTCATTGCCCATTTACCTTATTTTGCAGCAGTGGCTAAGTATCAAAGTTTTACCTTGGCAGCAGAAAGTTTGTTTGTCTCCCAAGCGGCAGTGAGCTATCAAATTCGTCAATTGGAGATGAAGCTCAATGTGCTATTGGTCGTGCGTCAATCAGGGAGTCGGGTGTATTTAAGCAATGCAGGTCTACGCTTAGCGGCAGAATACCAAGTATGTGAACAGCGTTTAGAGCTTGTTTTGCAAACCCTGCAGCCACAAAAACTAGCAGGCACTTTACGTCTAACCACACCAGTGGATTTTGCTAGTAAAGTGTTGCCTTATGTATTGATGGAGCTACAAATCCGTGCGCCTGATCTAAAAATTGATTTAGAGGTGAGTGATGCCGTGGCGGATTTGATTGCTGATGGTTTTGATTTTGCGATTCGAACCGTGACTCATGCAGAGCGATTGCAGCATGAATTACTAGCGCAGGCGTATAAATCGGTGGTCGCAAGCCCGGCTTATTTAGCTCAATATCCAGCCCCACAAAGTTTGTATGATTTAAAAGCTCATCCTTTATTGGTAAGAGGACTGGGGCAATATTTTAGTTGGAATCAATTATTGTCTACAGAGGGGTTAGCACTTACCCCTGATTATCGCACGCTGGTCTTAGGTAATACTTTTGCTTTAGAAGAGGGGGCAAAAGCAGGGCTAGGTTTAGCGCTTTTAGTTGATTTTGCGATTCAAGATGCCTTGCAAACAGGGCAATTAGTGCGGGTTTTGCCTGAATTCACGGCAGCTTTAACCACTTCTTTATATTTAACTTATTTGCCTAGCCCACAAGCTGAACTGTTTAAGCTTGCACTTCAGCAAGCCATTAGCTCGGTGCTAACAAAAAATTTCCAAGCAGCCTTTATTCTTTAGGTCAGTGAGCCATTCGCTCGCAAGATAGCAATCTGTTCAGGGCTATAACCTAACTCACTTAATAAGGTATTGGTATCACCACCTGCAGCCGTGGGTGCAATTGGTGCTTTGGCGGGGGTACGGCTAAAGCGTGGAGCAGGTGCCGCTTGCAAGACTTGATTCACACGTACAAAATTTCCCCGTGCTGCATTATGGGGATGGGATTCAAGTTCATTAAAGTCAAGAACGGGCGCTACGCAAGCATCGCTAGCTTCAAAAATACTTAACCATTCGGCTTGAGTCTTCTGCCGGAAGAGGTCTGCATATTGCTGTGTGCGTTCTGGCCAATGGTCTTTTTGATATTGACTCGCGTGTTGCTCAGCAGGAATCCCCGCTTTAGTGAGTAATTCTTTAAAGAAATGGGGTTCTAAGGGGGCGACAGCAAGGTATTTGTCATCGGCAGTGGTATAGCAGCGATAGAAGGGCGCTCCACCGTCTAAGAAATTCGCTTCACGTTCCGTACTCCACCATTGACGCGCAAACCAAGTATGCAATAACCCCATCATAGCGGGTACGCCATCCACCATTGCGGCATCAATGACTTGGCCTTGACCAGAGCGGGCGCGTTCATATAAAGCAGCTAAAATCCCTAGTAATAAAAACATGGTTCCACCCCCATAATCAGCCACTAAATTTAAAGGAGGGATCGGTGGCTGATCAGCAGCCCCTAAAGGATACAATGCCCCTGTCAGTGCTAAGTAATTCAAATCATGCCCTGCCGTTTGTGCCAAAGGGCCGGTTTGCCCCCAACCAGTCATGCGCCCGTAAATGAGCTTAGGATTTTGACTCAAGCAAGTCTCGGGTCCTAAACCTAGTTTTTCCATCACACCGGGGCGAAAGCCTTCAATCACAACATCGGCCTGCGCAATGAGCTGTTGAGCGATAGCTAAACCCTCAGCACTTTTTAAGTTCAGGGCAATTGAGCGTTTGTGGCGGCGATTAATGTCTGTTGGGTCAGCCGGTGTTGAGGCTCGGTCAATTACAATCACTTCAGCACCTAGATCAGCGAGCAGTTGTCCCGCTAACGGGCAAGGGCCAATACCGGCCATTTCAATTACTTTGAGCTGATGCAGTGCTGCGGTCATAAACTTGCCTTGTTAGAGAAAAAATAAGCCTAAGTTTAGCCTATTTATTATACATAAATCTTGTTGCGACCCAATAAAGACAGGCGTATAAGAGTCCGGCGAGTTTTGGAACTTCAGGGAAAGATCTTGAGTCTATCGAGTAGAAGTTTCATGTTAAAGATTTAAAGTAAGTCTATTTTCAGGAAGTCAATTGATTATGAAATTAACAAAAACAAGTTTAGCTACGGCTGCTTTTCTTTTGTGTTTAGGCACGAATGCTGTCTTGGCTGCCGATGCGGCCACCACACCCACCGAACCGACTTTAATCATCGAGGATGCTATTGAATCGACGGATGAAGTAGATCTAGCTAATCCCGAAATGAATAGTGCTGAATTACAAGCAGAAATTCGGATTGCTTGTGAAGAATTTGCGGTTGATGAAAAAGTAGCTGAAGATAAAGTCCCTGAATTTGTGGATGCCTGTGTTGCTGAAAATATGCCAGCAGAAGAAGCTGATACGATTGAAACAGTCGATAGTCAACTACCGGAGTTTGAAGAATTAGCGCCTGAGGCAACTCCACCTGTTGTAGCGGGTCAAGCAAAAGTCCAAGAGTGACGCTGAGTTAAAACTGGTTTATAGTCAGAATGGGGAGCGCCGTCTGGTTGCTCCCTGTTTTTTTTCTTATAGCCAGTAGCTTGGTATGAATACATCTCAATTCACTAGTGTCAATGAATGGCTTGAGTTTGACCGTGAGCACCTTTGGCATCCTTATACCTCGATGCAGCATCCCTTGTCTTGTTATCCGGTAGAGTCAGCACAAGGGGTCAGAATTAAACTTGCGGATGGTCGTGAGTTGATTGATGGCATGAGTTCGTGGTGGTGTGCGATTCATGGTTATAACCACCCCTATTTGAATGCAGCGGTTCAAGCGCAGCTTAGTAAAATGAGCCATATTATGTTTGGTGGCTTAACACATGAGCCTGCAGTTCGTTTAGGCAAATATCTAGTTGATTTAAGCCCAGAACCCCTCCAACACGTTTTTTTAGCGGATTCGGGTTCAATCTCGATTGAAGTGGCGATCAAAATGGCGCTGCAATATTGGTATTCGCAAGGTCAAGCGAATAAGCACAAACTTCTCACGATTCGTGGTGGCTATCATGGTGATCCGTTTGCTTGTATGAGTGTCTGTGATCCAGTCAATGGCATGCATCATATTTTCCAAGGTATTTTACCGAAACAGATTTTTGCGCCACGCCCACAAACTCGTTTTGATGCCCCTTGGAATCCAGCCGATCTCGCCGAGTTTGAACAGCTCATTCAGCAGCATCAGCATGAAATAGCTGCGGTAATTGTAGAACCCATCGTGCAAGGTGCAGGAGGAATGTGGTTTTATTCTCCTAAGTATTTACGCGAACTGCGACGTTTATGCGATGAATATGAAGTCCTGTTGATTTTAGATGAAATTGCCACCGGCTTTGGGCGGACGGGTAAATTATTTGCCTCAGAACATGCAGGCATTAGCCCCGATATTATGTGTGTGGGCAAAGCACTCACGGGGGGCTATTTGACACTGGCCGCGACTTTAACGACTCGTCAGCTAGCCTTGGGCATTTCGCAAGGAGAGGCCCCCGTGCTGATGCATGGCCCGACTTTTATGGCTAATCCATTGGCTTGTGCGGTGGCTTGTGCCAGCATTGAGCTATTGTTGGCCTCACCTTGGCAAGCACAAGTTGAACAGATAGCAAAAATTTTAACAGAAGAATTACTGCCCGTTTTAGAGCAACCACAAGTAGCTGATGTGCGGGTACTCGGCGCGATCGGTGTGATAGAAATGCGCGAACCCGTCAATGTGGCTGAATTACAGGTCAACTTTGTGAAAGCGGGTGTATGGATTCGTCCGTTTGGTAAGTTAATTTATATTATGCCCGCTTATTTAATGAATGAAGCGGATTTACGCCAATTAACTCGTGGCATGAAGAGTATTTTCAATGATTGATCTGCAATGGATTCTCGCTTATTTGGCCTTAGGGGCGGTAGTTGGCTTTTTTGCGGGTTTACTAGGCGTTGGCGGTGGCGGGATTATGGTACCTGCGTTAACGGCGCTGTTTGCCGCCCAAGGTTTACCCTTTGAACATTTAGTGCATGTCTCTCTCGCGACGTCGATGGCCGCGATTGTCGTGACTTCAGCCTCTAGCTTAAGAGCGCATCAACAACATGGCGCTATTCAATGGCCTATTGTTAAGGGGATCACTCCTGGTATTTTAATCGGGACGTTTGGGGCAGCGCTGATTGCGGCTTATATTCCTTCATTAGCTTTGGCGATCTTTTTTGTCGTTTTTATGGCTTATGTCGCGGTACAAATGTGGCTGAATATAAAGCCTAAACCTTCGCGTCAATTGCCAAGTCCCTTAGGTTTAACGGGAGTAGGTTTAGTGATTGGCGGGGTTTCTGCCTTAGTTGCGATTGGTGGTGGCTCTTTGTCAGTACCGTTTATGACTTGGTGTAATGTAAAAATTCAGCAGGCGATTGCTACCTCAGCTGCGATTGGCTTACCCATTGCGATTGCAGGCACGATGGGTTATCTCGTCAGTGGTTGGGGTGTGCAAGGTTTACCGCCATATACCTTTGGCTTTATCTATTTACCGGCGGCTTTTACTATCGCTTTGGTAAGTTTTTTTACAGCTCCGCTGGGTGCTAAACTTGCGCATCGCTTACCCGTGGCGACTTTGAAAAAGCTCTTTGCACTCTTATTGATTGGTTTAAGTTTAAAAATGTTGCATACCATTCTCACTCGCTAGTTTTTTTATTTGCTCTTCTAATGTATGGCTTCAAACTTTTCTAAGCTGAATTTTAGAGCTAGACTGAACTTTAACGGGTTTAAAACTTTCTAAGCTGGATAGAAATCAATCTGAGAGTTAAGGTATGCAGCGTCGTTTAGGATGGATATTCGGCTTATGGAGTTTATGTTCAGTCTCCGCTTGGGCGGGTGATTATCAACAGGAAATCCAGCATTTACTGAATTATATTAAGACTACTTCTTGCGATTATGAACGTAATGGTTTGACGTATAAAGGCAGTGAAGCCGTCGTGCATGTACAACGCAAATATGATTATTTCAAAGCTAAGATTGGTTCAGCGGAAGATTTCGTGCGTCTTTGTGCCACTAAAAGTGAATTAACAGGGCGGCCTTATCAAGTGCAATGCCCAAATCAAGCCAAGCAAACCAGTGCAGCTTGGTTATTAAAAGAATTGCAGCAGTTTAGACACTGATTCAGTGAGATGATGATTAAGTCGAGCAATAGCTAGGATGATTTAAGCCTTAAGTCTTCAGATAAATACGTTCATTTTGAATATATAACGGATAAGTTTTTAGTTTACCTTCGGCGGGTTCGGCTACGGCTGCGCCCGTTTTCACATTGAATTGCCCACCGTGTAAAGAGCAGTGAATAATTTCACCTTTTAAGCAGCCTAAATACAAGGATGCATCCTCATGAGTACAGTGATCATCCACTGCAAAAAACTCACCGGCTACATTACAAATCAATACATTTTGCCCTTGGCCTAGCTCTAAACGCTTAGTTTTGCCAAGTGGGATTTCGTTTATACTACCTGCATCAATCATTGGGAGCGCTCATGAGTCGATTATGGATAATGGGTTGTGGTGATATAGGTCGCCGTGTTGCTCGTTTATATCAAAATCAGGGCGTGCAGGCTACTGGCTGGGTGCGTAGTGCGGCCTCTCTCTCTTTGGGGGATAAACAAGGGCTGGCGATGCGCCTTGGCGATATGGATCAAGGTTGTTTTTTTCCGCGTAATGCGTTTGAAGCGGCTGAAGTTTTCTGGCTAATGCCACCGCCTACAAGAGGTGAGATAGATAGTCGGTTACGGCGCTTTTTATACGCGGTACAACAAGCCCCTAAGCGTATTGTGCTGATCTCTACCACAGGCGTGTATGGTGATTGTGCAGGGCGTTGGATTGATGAATCTGAGCCACTTAAACCACAAGTTGAGCGTGCTAAACGGCGTGCAGATGCAGAGCTTGCTTTGCAGGATTGGGGGGAGCGATATAACAAGGATTGGGTCATTCTGCGTGTTCCGGGGATTTATGCAGCGGAGCGTTTACCCTTAGAGCGTTTACAGCGTGGTGAACCGGTGTTGCTTGCTGCAGAAGCTCCTTGGACGAATCGGATTCATGCGGATGATTTGGCACAGATTTGTATGCGAGCTATGCAAATTGCCCCAAAGCACAGTATCTATAATGCCTGTGATGGGCAGCCTTTAAGTATGACCGAGTATTTTAACCAAGTTGCTGATGCAACGGGTTTAGCTCGCCCTCCACAGTTAAGTTTGGCAGAGGCTAGCTCAGTGGTTAGTGCCGGAATGCTTAGTTATTTACAAGAGTCACGCCGGATCAAGAATGATAAACTCCTGAGCGACTTGGGTTTGCAGCTATTGTATCCGAGTCTAGCGGAGGGCTTGAAAGCAGTGAGAACCAGTGAATGTTATTAGTAATTCCTAATGTTTTAGATGCTGAGCGCTTACAAGAAGTGCAAGGCTTATTGCGCCATGCGGATTTTATAGAAGGTAAATTATCAGCTGGTAAAGAGGCACAGGCTGTCAAGCAGAATCAAGAACTTTCTCCCCATAGCCCGCAGCGGCGAAGGTTAGATGCAATCGTTATGTCTGCTTTAGTGCAAGATCCACGCTATCAAGCTGCTGTGTTGCCATTACGAGTCGCTACGGCTTTTTATGTGCGTTATCAAGTGGGGATGGGCTATGGTTTTCATATTGATGATCCGGTGATGGGGCCAATGTCTGGGCGCTATCGTAGTGATGTCTCCACCACTATTTTCTTAAATTCGCCAGAGGCTTATGCAGGTGGTGAACTCGTGATTCAAACTGCATTGGGAGAGCAGCGGATTAAAGCTGAGGCTGGCTCAGCCGTACTTTACCCTGCAAGCACTTGGCATCAAGTCACGCCTGTAACCGAAGGGGAGCGTCTAGTGGCAGTGACTTGGGCGCAAAGTTTGGTGAAAAGTGCTGAGCAACGTGAGCTACTGTATCAATTGGCTCAAGCCCGTGAAGGCTTATTAGCTAAAGCTAGTCATGCAGCTAGTGTAGAACTAGCCCAGCTCAGTACTGCTTATAGCAATCTAGTACGCATGTGGAGCGAGGTCTAAGGATCTTGATTCTGCTCGATATACAGCGCTAATTGCAGATCGGCTTTTTGCTGAGTTTCAACGATTTCTTTAGTCTTTTCATTTTTCATGGCTAAGGCATTCATTTCAGTGCGTATTTTGCTTAAATGTTGATTAGCCTGCTCTAAGAGTTTTTGTGCATTTGGAATAGTGGCGCGTAATTGCTCTTCTTGTTGAGACAAAGCAACTAAGGTCGTTTGATATTCTTGCATTAAATGTGGTGTACAAGCTTGGTTTTGCAAGCCTTTAAATAACTCTTCTTGATGAGTTAAACGCCACTCATGAAACTTCTCCACTTTTATAATAGTTTGTGCCAAATTACGCTCAGCTTCGATCACCGCGTGCTTAGCTTGCATGACTTCAGTTTGCTTTTTTTCTAAGCGCCGCTCACGAATTTTCTGTAGTTCAACTAAGCTCATCCGGTAAATCCAGCAATTTGAATTAAACGTCCCACTGTTTCTTGGAAGCTTGAGTGCTCATCAGGATCTTGTTTTAAGAATTTATTGATGGCATCAATTTTAGCAAGCGCTTCATCAGCTTGTGGATCAGCTCCACGTTGATATTCGCCAACCCGTACTAAAAATTCGATTTCCTTGTGTTTAGCCAGTAATTTACGTAGATGTGCCGCTGCTTGCCGATGTCCCGGAGCAGCAATACGCTGCATTAAACGGCTCAGGCTGCCCAACGCATCCACGGCTGGATAATGATTTGAAGAGGCAAGATCCCGCGATAAAATGATATGTCCATCCAATAGAGAGCGTACTTCATCACCTACGGGGTCAGACATATCATCGCCTTCAATGAGCACGGTATAAAAAGCAGTGATAGAACCTTGTGCACCACAGCCAGCACGCTCAACAAGCTTGGGTAATTCAGAAAAAACAGACGGTGGATAACCACGTCGAGCAGGCGCTTCACCCGCTGCTAATCCGATTTCCCGTTGTGCACGCGCAAAGCGAGTTAAAGAATCCATCATCAGCAAGACTTTTTTGCCTTGATCGCGGAAAAATTCAGCCACTGCGGTCGCTACATAGGCGGCTTTTAAGCGTTCAATTGGCGGACGATCTGAAGTAGCCACCACCAAAATAGTGCGTTCCATACCTGCAGGCCCCAGTGATTCTTCGATAAATTCACGAACCTCGCGTCCACGCTCACCGATTAAGGCTATGACATAAACATCGACTTCAGCATGTTTGACTAACATACTAAGAAGTGAGCTTTTACCAACGCCTGCCCCTGCGAAAATACCTATCCGCTGCCCAACTCCACAAGTAATTAAACCATCTAAAGTGCGAATGCCTAAATGTAAAGGCTCGTGCACCATTTGCCGAGTAAGTGGATCAGGTGGATTCGCATAGAGTGGATAATATTCCTGAATGGCAATATCGGATTTACCTCCCATACTTTGAATACGGCCGATCCCATCGAGTACACAACCTTTTAAATCTTCACCTACGCCGACACGCAACATTTCCCCCGTTGCCGTTACTTGGGTATGCACCGATACCCCTTGCATATCTCCAATGGGGGCAAGAAGCGCAATATTTTGTTCGAAACCAATCACTTCTGCAGGAATGGGCGACTCTTCGCTACCATTCCGTAACATGCAAAGCTCTCCCAACTTGACCTTCGGGATAATGGCACGTACCACTGTCCCTGTGACTTGCACAATACGCCCATGTAAAATCAGTAGATTATTACTTTTAACCGCTGCTTTCATACGGGTTGGTATATATTCTAAAGCCATTGCTTGCACCTACTGCATTAAGCGAATTTCGCCGACGGGCTGGACGGAGACATTCGCGGTGAGTTCTGGTAAAGACATAATCGGTAAGTCAGGGAACTCTGCCGCTAAATGTGTCCTTAAATGTCGCCGTAAATCAAGGCTAGTTAAGATGACGGGGCGTGGGCCTTCGCTAATCAAT
>JBJOOT010000068.1:0-16481 GCA_046051185.1 Pseudomonadota bacterium
CGCTGTGACGGCAAATTCACACTTTAGATAATTACGGAAGCCATCCGCCACAGGTTCTAATACCGCAAACGAGTCCACATCAGTCTGTGCTTGTGTGGCATCCATACGCCCTGCGGCAAATGGTACGGTAATGTGATGCCCTGCTTGTTGCGCAGCTTGTTCTATTGCTGTACTTCCGCCTAATACAATCACATCTGCCAACGAAATCTGTTTGCCATTAGTTTGAGCTTGATTAAAGTCTTGTTTAATACCTTCCAACACTTTCAAAACCTTGGCTAATTGCTCAGGTTGATTCACCGCCCAATCTTTTTGTGGCGCAAGCCGAATCCGCGCACCATTCGCCCCACCACGCATATCAGAACCACGATAAGTAACGGCTGAAGCCCATGCGGTTCTGACCAATTCAGCAATGGATAAACCTGATGCTAATAGTTTGCCTTTCAGAGTAGCGACATCTTGTTCGTCTACCAGTGTATGGCTACATGCTGGAATTGGGTCTTGCCAAATCAGCTCTTCTTGCGGCACTTCCTTGCCTAGATAACGCGAACGCGGTCCCATATCGCGATGAGTCAGTTTGAACCAAGCCCGCGCAAAAGCATCGGCAAACTCTTCAGGATGCGCATGGAAATGACGCGAAATCGGTTCATAAATCGGGTCAAAGCGCATCGCTAAATCGGCGGTGGTCATCATCGGACGATGCTTTTTACTCGGATCATGCGCATCAGGTACTAGCTTATCCTTAGACACATCTTTGGCTAACCATTGCCATGCACCTGCGGGGCTTTTGACAAGTTCCCATTCATAGCCAAACAGCGTATCAAAATAACTGTTGTTCCATTGGATAGGAGTGGGAGTCCATGCACCTTCAATTCCGCTGCCAATCGTATCAACGCCCTTACCACTACCAAAACTGTTTTTCCAACCCAAGCCCTGCTCTTCAATACTGGCAGCTTCAGGTTCTTTACCCACATGATCGGCACTGGCTGCGCCATGACATTTACCAAACGTATGTCCACCAGCGGTTAGTGCTACAGTTTCATAATCATCCATTGCCATGCGTGCAAAGGTTTCACGTATATCCTTACCAGAAGCCACTGGATCAGGATTAGCATTGGGGCCTTCAGGATTGACATAAATTAAGCCCATTTGCACGGCTGCCAAAGGATTTTCTAGTTCACGATCGCCTTCATAACGCTTATCACCCAACCACTCAGTTTCCGCCCCCCAATAAATATCTTCCTCAGGTTCCCACACATCAACACGTCCACCCGCAAAGCCAAAGGTTTTCAAACCCATCGATTCCAAGGCGCAGTTACCCGTGAGAATCATTAAATCGGCCCATGAGATTTTGTGGCCGTATTTTTGTTTGATTGGCCACAGCAAACGGCGAGCCTTGTCCAGATTAACATTGTCGGGCCAACTGTTTAGGGGTGCGAAACGCTGTGTTCCTGTACCGGCACCACCGCGCCCGTCTCCCATACGATACGTGCCTGCACTATGCCATGCCATGCGAATAAAGAAAGGTCCGTAATGCCCATAATCCGCAGGCCACCAGTCTTGCGAATCCGTCATCAATGCATATAAATCTTGTTTGATAGCATCCAAATCCAATGACTTAAACGCTTCGGTATAGTCAAAATCTCTATCCATCGGATTCGATTTGTGGGAATGCTGATGCAAAATGCTGAGTTTTAATTGATTAGGCCACCAATCACGATTGGATGTACCTTGATTCTGCCCACCTGCAGGAATGTTGGTATGCCCTGAGAATGGACATGTGCTTTGTTCTGACATGTTTACTGCTCCTCTGTGTTTATTCCTAACTTATAAGGAGTATAGTTGTACACTTTCAATCCACCTAAAAGATTAAAACGCATAAAACGATAGATTTTTTATAAAGCATGGTCAGTGCCTGAATCGTTTCAGGCACTGATCTTTTAACAGCTTAATAACCTTTCTTATACTTACGATGTTCCTCTTGAATGGCTTTATGTAAGCGCCCTTGCTTTTGGAAGAAAGCATGCTTTTCCGCCAAACTTGCTGCATTATGGGCTTGTTCGCGCTGCAATTTACGATAATTCTGCAAACGCCTTAACTCCAACTCACCGGCTTGAATCGCTGTTTGCACAGCACAGCCCGGTTCATTTTCATGTTGACAATCGACAAAGCGGCAATACTGCGCCCACTCGTTAATATCGGCAAAGGTCGCAGCAACACCAACTTCGCAAGCGCTCAATTGCAATTCACGCATCCCAGGGGTATCGAGCAATAAAGCACCCATTGGCATAAGATGCAAAGAGCGGGCAGTCGTGGTATGGCGACCTTTGTCTTGTTCGGCACTAATGGCTTGTGTGGTTTGGAGGGCTTGCCCCAATAGAGTATTCACTAAAGTGGATTTACCCACGCCAGACGAACCCAAAAAAGCAATCGTTTGACCCAGCTGACACCACGGCTTGAGTTTAGCCACACTACTAGAATCTAAACCATTAATGGCTTCCACTAATAAATGCCGATCTAGCCTTTGTACTTGTTGGATATACGCTTCAGGATGAGAGCATAAATCAGCTTTGCTTAATACCACTAAAGGTTCAACTTTAGCCTCATGTGCCAAAGCTAAATAGCGCTCAATCCGATTCAAATTAAAATTGTGATTCAGCGAGCTGACAATAAACACCGTATCCACATTCGCAGCAATCAATTGCAGCTCGCTTTTATGCCCTGCGGCTTTGCGACTAAATAGCGAAAATCGCTCTAATGCACGTATAAAACGCCCTTGCCCATCCAGTAAAAGCCAATCGCCCACGGTCATAGCGGGCATGGAGTGCAGAATGGGTAAATGAAGCTCACCCTGTTGTGTTTGCAGAAGATATTCGGAACGATGCTGAGCCATGACTCGTGCAGGTGAGCAAGTTTCTAATTCTTCAGGGGTTAATTGTTGTTGGAAAATCGAACGCCAACCGATAGCCAATAAATCGTATTGCATGAATAAATGCCACTCTAAATCAATAAATTAAATGAGCGCACTTAAAACTAGGATACTTGGGTAAGCGAAGGCGGGAATGAAGAAGTACTGATAAATCAGCCGGTGACAAGCGTTTAAAAAGCGGCTTGCTGAATTATTCCCACCACCCAAAGCTAGTGGTAAATGCGGTTGTGATCTGAGGATGGGTTATTACAATCATCTTGTACCTCCGTTAATGAAAAAGTTGAACACCTGTCCCTAATTTTAGACTCTATAAGGCATTTATGCAAAAAGCTTCTGTTAAAGCTTAGTAGTTATGCCATGCTTCACAGAGGCTGCCTGATAGCCACTTGTGTAATACAAAGAAAGGAAGCCTTAATTTACCCCCTAGTAAGACCTTATGACTACACTGTATCGAAATCTTAATCCACAAAAAGCATTAATCTGGCGAATTATCCACCGTGATAACTTGCCTTGGGTACTAGAGCATGGTTTGCATTGTGGTAACTCGACCGTTCGCTCAGAACATTGGATTAATATTGGCAATAACGACGCGACTTCAAGCGTGACCCTAATGATTTGAGAAAACTAGACCGCTATCAGGCAGAAGCGCTCATTTACAAAAATTGTCCAATCAACGGTCTTTTGGGCTTAGTCTGTTATAATGAAGCTATTGCAGCCGAACTCAATCAGCAGGTTCAAGCGCAAGGTTTAGAGTTAAAAGTGTATGCGCGTCCAGATTGGTATTTCTCATGATTCACTATACACAAGGTAATCTGCTAGAGGCTCCCGTCCAAGCATTAGTGAACACGGTCAACACGGTTGGTGTAATGGGTAAAGGAATCGCGCTGATGTTTAAAGAGCGCTTTCCAAAGAACATGTCCGAATATGCTCAAGCCTGTCAGCGTAAAATGGTAAAAACGGGGCATATGTTTGTTACTGAAACCGGTGAGCTACTGGGGGCGCGTTGGATTGTTAACTTCCCAACCAAACAACATTGGCGTTCACCCTCTAAAATGGAATGGATTGTTGAAGGCCTACAAGACTTGCGCCGCTTTATCATCGAAAACGATGTTCAGTCGATTGCGATACCCCCACTAGGCTCGGGGAATGGTGGTTTAGATTGGAATGAAGTTCGGGCAAAAATTGAGTATATGCTCGACGATCTCACGCGGGTCGATATATGGGTTTATGAACCTACTCAGCAATATCAAAATGTTGCAAAACGACAGGGAGTTGAAAAATTAACACCTGCACGCGCACTGATAGCTGAACTCGTGCGGCGTTATTGGATTATGGGTATTGAGTGCAGCTTATTAGAAATTCAGAAATTAGCTTGGTTTCTAGAACGCTCTATTGAGCAACTTACCCCAAACAATAATCCTTTAAACCTAGGGTTCAAACCAGATATTTATGGTCCCTATGCTGAACGCTTACGTCACTTATTAGAAGGCTTAGATGGTAGTTATTTGCATTGCCACAGACGGATTAGTGACGCCTCACCGCTCGATGTGATTTGGTTTGATGACTCACGCAAAGACCATTTACAAACTTACCTAAAAAGTGAAGCTGTCAAACCTTATATACCCGCCTTAGAATATACCGCAAGAGTTATTGATGGTTTTGAATCTCCCTTTGGTTTAGAACTATTATCAACCTTGGATTGGCTGTTAGTACGAGAAAAGGTAGCAGCTGATACGGCCAGCCTACAGCTTGGCTTAAAACATTGGTCAGCAGGGCGCGGTAGTGGAGAACGTAAAGCGCGAATTTTTGATCAACGAACTATTGAAGTTGCTCTAAATCACTTAGAAAGCGTTAAGCAGGTGGCCTAAACACGCCTATTGAACAGCCCTTGCTTGAGCATGCAGCAAGGGCTGTTTCCCCATGAATTACCTCTCCAACTGACTCACATCCCTGACCGCACCCCGCGAAGCCGAAGTCGTCATTGCGGCATAAGCTTTCAGGGCAGCACTGACTTTGCGTTCCCGATTAACGGGCTTCCAGCCTGCTGAGCCTTTCGCATCCATCGCGCTACGGCGGCTCGCTAACACCTCATCGCTCACACGCACCTGGATGCTGCGGTTGGGAATATCAATGTCGATGGTATCGCCCTCTTCGATTAGACCAATTGCGCCCCCTTCAGCAGCCTCGGGAGAAACATGACCAATCGACAAGCCCGAAGTACCCCCGGAGAAACGTCCGTCAGTAATCAAGGCACAAACTTTACCTAAACCCTTTGATTTCAAATACGAGGTCGGGTAGAGCATTTCTTGCATGCCAGGGCCGCCGCGTGGCCCTTCATAGCGAATAATGACAACATCGCCCGCTTTGATTTTATCGCCCAAAATCCCACTCACTGCAGCCTCTTGCGATTCAAAAATACGCGCAGGGCCCGAGAATTTGAGGATGCTTTCGTCGACTCCAGCGGTTTTCACCACACACCCCTCCAAAGCAATATTGCCAAAGAGTACAGCTAAGCCGCCATCTTGCGAATAAGCATGGGCTTTATCACGGATACAGCCGCCTTCGCGGTTGGTGTCGAGCTCTTCCCAACGCTTGTTTTGGCTGAAAGCTTCTTGGGTAGGTACATTCCCAGGCGCTGCGCTATAGAAAGTATGCACCGCAGCATCTTGAGTACGCATAATATCCCATTGATTTAAAGCTGCCTCCATCGTCGCACTATGCACGGTTTTGCAAGCACGATTGATCAAACCCGCACGATCTAATTCGCCCAAAATCCCCATCACACCCCCCGCACGATGCACGTCCTCCATGTGATAAAGCTGAGTTGCAGGGGCAACTTTACTTAAGTTCGGCACTTTACGGCTCAAACGATCAATGTCAGCCACGGTGAAATCGACTTCACCTTCCTGAGCAGCAGCGAGCAAATGCAGCACGGTATTGGTAGAGCCACCCATGGCAATATCCAAGCACATGGCGTTTTCAAATGCTGCTTTGGTCGCAATCGAGCGAGGTAAGACCGAAGCATCATCCTGTTCATAATAACGCTTGGCTAATCGCACTGCTAAACGCCCGGCCTCAAGAAAGAGTTCTTTACGATCCGCATGGGTTGCCAATAGTGAGCCATTGCCGGGCAAACTTAAACCTAAAGCTTCGGTTAGGCAATTCATCGAATTAGCTGTAAACATACCAGAGCAAGAGCCGCAAGTCGGGCAAGCCGAGCGTTCCATTTTGGTGACGTTTTCATCCGTTTCATCAGGATTTGCGGCAGAAATCATGGCATCGATCAAATCTAATTTAGCAGTTTTACCATTGATCAAGGCTTTGCCAGACTCCATGGGGCCACCGGAGACAAATACCACCGGAATATTCAAGCGCATGGCTGCATTCAACATGCCCGGGGTGATTTTATCGCAGTTGGAAATACAGACAATTGCATCGGCACAATGCGCATTCACCATATACTCGACTGCATCGGCAATAACCTCACGCGAAGGCAAAGAATACAACATACCGCTATGCCCCATCGCAATCCCATCATCAATTGCAATGGTATTAAACTCTTTCGCCACCCCGCCATGCGCTTCAATCTCGCGGGCAACCATTTGGCCTAAATCTTTCAGATGCACATGCCCTGGGACAAATTGGGTGAAGGAATTCGCAATAGCGATAATCGGTTTTTGAAAATCATCATCCTTCATACCAGTCGCACGCCATAACGCGCGTGCACCAGCCATATTGCGACCTGCCGTAGAGGTGCGGGAACGATAAGCGGGCATGGAAACTCTCCTGAGCAAAAACTTTTGATTAAAGCGGCATTCTAACGCTGGATGAACAGGGAGTCATATAAATGAGCGTATTTTAGGTATTTACTTAGAACGCAGCTCTATCAAGTTAATTAATAGTTAGCTGGCAAGCCCTAAGTAGGGCTGGAGTTCCCGTGAATTTAGCCATTAGTTTCGCTGCGTGCAGAGCACAAAACTGCTAAAGTAATACCCCATTAACACACTCCGTTTTGTTTACGAGGATACTCTGTGCTAGTTGCCGCGAATATCACCATGCAGTTTGGTGCGAAACCCTTATTTGATAACGTCTCCGTCAAGTTCGGTGACGGTAACCGCTACGGCCTGATTGGTGCAAATGGAGCGGGTAAATCGACCTTTATGAAAATTCTTTGTGGTCTGCAAGAGCCAACGCATGGCAATGTCTCAAAAGACCAAACCGAACGCATGGCTTATCTGCGCCAAGATCAGTTTGGCTTTGAGGATATGCGCGTCTTAGATGTCGTGATGATGGGGCATGAAGACATGTGGACAATCATGTCAGAAAAAGATGCCATTTACGCCAATCCAGACGCTACCGAAGATGATTATATGCGGGCGGCCGAGTTAGAAGGCCAATTTGCAGAACTCGATGGGTATACTGCTGAATCGCGGGCGGGTGAATTATTGCTAGCGGTGGGTATTCCTGTCGAGCAGCACAATGGACCGATGCGCGAAGTGGCACCAGGATGGAAATTACGGGTATTACTCTGCCAAGCCTTATTTGCCAATCCCGATATTCTCTTATTGGACGAACCAACCAATAATCTTGACATCAATACGATCCGCTGGTTGGAAGAAACCCTGAATAATCGGGAATCCACCATGATTATTATCTCGCATGATCGGCATTTCCTTAATCAAGTCTGCACGCATACGGCTGACTTAGATTATGGCAAAATTCAAGTGTATGCGGGCAATTATGATGATTTTATGGAAGCTTCAACCCAAGCGCGGGAACGTCAAGCCAATGCTAATGCCAAGGCTAAAGAGCGTATTTTGGAGTTACAAGATTTCGTGCGGCGCTTTTCTGCCAACAAATCCAAAGCCAAACAAGCCACGAGTCGTCGTAAACTGATCGAAAAACTCAAACCCGAAGATGTCAAACCGTCTAGCCGTCAATACCCGTGGATTCGCTTTGAATACGATGAGAAAGAGCGCCTGCATCGCTTTGCCGTGGAAGTGGAAAACCTCAGTTTCGGCTATGAAGGCATGGCTCAACCTTTGATTAATAATTTCAGCTTTAGCATTGAGGCAGGCGAAAAAGTAGCCATTATTGGTGAAAACGGCGTGGGTAAAACGACCCTCATGAAATTATTATTAGCTCAGCTTCAGCCACAAAAAGGCTCAATAAAATGGGCAGAAAAAGTACGTATTTCCAGTTATGACCAAGATCATGAGGATGAATTCAAAACTGATCGCCCATTGACGGATTGGATCGCTGAATATGTGCGTAAAGAAGGTTATGAGGGCGAAGATGCTGAAACCCAAATTCGCGGTACTTTAGGGCGCTTATTATTTGGTGGCGATACGGTAAAAAAACCTGTGAAAGTGCTATCGGGGGGTGAAAAAGGCCGAATGATTTTCGGGCGCATGATGCTATCCCGCACGAATGTCATGCTTATGGACGAACCCACGAACCACTTAGACATGGAGTCCATCGAGTCCTTAAACGGGGCTTTGGATAAATACGAGGGTACTTTAATCTTCGTTTCCCATGATCGGGTATTTGTTGGCTCGCTGGCTACTCGTATTTTCGATGTGAAAGGCGATGGCAGAATTGTTGATTATCGTGGAACGTATGATGAATATCTCAGCAGCCAAGGCTTAGAATAATGCCCTTAGCACTTGAGGTTTTACGTACTCTCGATCTTATTGAGCCGACTGAAACAGGCCGCTCGCCCTTCTTAACAGCGGCCAGCGGCTTAGTCAGTGTGGGTGATTATCTCTATGTGATTGCAGATGATGAACAGCATTTAGGGATTTTTTCACGCGCTCATCCGCAGGTGGGGGGGTGCTTACTGCGTTTATTGGATGGTGATTTACCGGATGAACCCAAAGCCCGTAAAGCTCATAAACCTGATTTTGAAGTATTAACAGTTCTACCTGCTTTTGGTACTTATTCACAGGGGGCTTTATTAGCCCTCGGTTCAGGTTCAAAAAAACGGCGTTGTCGGGGAGTCCTCTTAGGATTAGCCGCGGATGGTGCACTGAATACCGAGCCTTTAATCATTGATTTACAACCTTTATATACCGAATTAGCCAAGCATTTTGCCGATTTGAATATTGAAGGAGCTTTTGTCAATCAATATTTGAATTTACTCCAGCGCGGAAATCAGGCAATAAACAGCCAAAATGCCTGTATTCGCTTAGATCTGGCAAAAAGCTTACATGCAATTTTGCAAATGCAAACCCTGACGGCTGATTTGCTTATTTCGATTCAAGCCTATGCCCTTGGTGAAGCCCAAGGCATACCCTTGGGCTTTACTGATGCGGTGGCTTTGCCAAATGCTAGCTGGGTATTTTCCGCAGCAGCGGAGGCCAGTGATAATAGCTATGCAGATGGTGCTTTCATGGGCGCAGCTTTGGGGATTATGAATGCACAAGGAAAACTCGTTAAGTTGACGCTGCTAGATAATCGTTACAAAATTGAAGGGGTCGCTGCAAGAGTCGAGGGAAACAGCTTGCATTTGCTGTTAGTAACTGATGCCGATGATCCAAACCAAGCAGCCGTCTTATTGCAAACACAATTAAACGGTTATCCTTTTTGACAATTAAAATTAAGCTTTTTTGTTGAGGAGAGCATTCAATGAACATAAAAATCAATGTTGATATGACGCCTGAAGAAATGCGGCGCTTAGTCGGTTTGCCAGATGTGCAAGAATTTAATAAACAAGTGATGGATAAAATGTTGGAGAAAATGACCTTAGGCGCGGAGGGTTATGATCCAATGAGTTTTTTCCAATCTTCCATTATGGGTAATGCTGACTTTACCAAACGTTGGATGGATGCTTTAAATATTTTTGGTACTAAAACTAGCTCATCCAATACCGCTGGCTAAGCCAAGTCTTAGCTTTAAGCCGTTTAATCCTCGCAGTTACTATTGAGCTGCGAGAAAAAACATTCAACTAACTCGGTCAAAACTGCGCCAGCATCGGCACGAATATGTAAGGCTGCCAGTGCATCCGCGCGAGTATGCCCCGGATTAAGCAGCATAATCGGCTTACCCCATGCTTTCGCGCGGACACAAAAACGATAACCAGAATAAACTTTGAGTGAGCTTCCAACCACCAATAAAGCATCAGCTTGATGCAAAGCCGCTAAGCTATGCTCTACCCGTGGTAAAGGAATCGTACCGCCAAAAAATATCACATCAGGCATGAGTACACCTCCACAAGCTAAGCACTGCGGCAGTGTTAAATGCTCAAAATAATCATCTGGTAAAGCCGCATCCCCATCAGGGTTGATTTCCGCTTGTAAGCTGGCTAAGACAGGATTTAACTCAGCCAAGCGCTCTTGTTGCTCAGCGCGGGGCGTTTTTGTACCACAGGTTAAACAGATGACACCCTGCAAATTACCATGCAGATCAATAACCTGTTGACTCCCCGCCGCCTGATGCAAATTATCCACATTCTGTGTGACTAGCTGCTCGATCAAACCAAACTGTTCTAATTGAGCTAAGGCATAGTGTGCTGCATTCGGTTGGGCATGCACAATACTCGGCCACCCCACAAAAGACCGCGCCCAATAACGCTTACGGATTGTTTCTTTTTGAATGAAATCATCATGCTGTAAAGGCTTACCACGTTGCCAAACCCCATTTTCATCCCGATATGTCGGAATACCTGAAGCTAAACTCACCCCAGCACCTGTTAAAACCAACAAACGCGGATAGGTTTGGATAAAGCGGTAAAGAACATCAGCTTGGATGTGAAGATGGGTTGGCATGGGGTATTCTCAGCATCCGCAGTTTATTTTTAGGAGGGTTTAAACAATGATTCAATCACCGATTCTGTCAAAGTAGTGAGTTAGGGGTGTTGATACATATTCATCTCGTAAAATTACTCAGCATATTGAGCAATATTACTCTTGGCGATTAGTAACACAACAGGATTATGCTTGAGCCGAGGGGTTCTTTTGAATCCCTAACTCATCAAACAAGCGTTTCAACGTTGTTTCAATTTCTTGTTGGTTTTCCATTAGGTGAGCAATTGCATTGGATGGTTCTGTGCCATGTGCCAGAGCATTACGGATTTTGCTTAACTCCTCATAGATTGGAAACAAGTTAGTATTACCTCTATCTGAGTTTACTTTTTGATCATATGCATTTTTAAAATCTTTAGTTGCTTTAGAGCGAACCCTAAAGTTTTGCTGCTGATTTTTTTCGTTGTGCTTCAATAACGAAGTAATAAATGACTCCATCGCAAAGATAGATGCACGCACAAAATCACCACGCTCCAAATAAAAATGTGCCAGATTCGCTTGTCGTTGTTGTAAAGATACGGAGTCAGACCAAGATATATGCTTTAGCAGTGATCCCGTAAAGAAACTACTAATTCCACTTTGATTGGTTGCTTCCAGTGCTTGCTTGACTTTTTTCAGCTCAATCCCCGCTTTGGTGAGATTAAATGTACGCTCGAAATAGGCGGCTGCATCCAATGACTTAAGGGTTGCCTCTGCTGCGCCACTGGCTTTAAGTGGTTTACGAAAGGCAGCATAGTCGCCATCCTGTTCATAGCGATAAAGGGCTTTTGTCCAACGTTCAACGTCAATCAAGCCGTCTAATCGCATCACCGGAGAAATATCATTCTCATCACGCATATCCCAAGCACCATAGAATATGCCATTAATTTTTACTGATTTGAGTGTCTGTAACAGCAAAGCACTTTGCTGAACAAGCATGGGTAAATGACGAAACCCATGTGTGACATCCAATGTTGCCTCATCATTTTCAGCAAAGTTTTTCATCAAACTATGCAATATTTGCGTCTGTTCGTCTGCGTTACGACCATAAGGTATGATTTCCAAATGACAGGGAATGCCGATATGTCGCTCCAGTGCAGGAACATAATCACGCAAAACAGACTCATCCACTGAACTGGTTTGGCTTAAGTTATCAAGCGCCTTAACAGACTCATCATCAACACCCGCTTCCCGCATCAGGTTATCCCACATGCTACCTGATGTTCCCAATACCACCAGTTTGTCTGGTTTTTGCTCTTTTTGGAGCGTTAAACCAAAAAAGCGCGAGGTATACTTATTGCCATTGTCAAACAGGTAATTGGCTTCCTGATAGTTAGAGAATTTAGGGTCTTTTACCTTACCCAATAAGGTTACTAAAATATGCACAACTCATATTCCTGCTTAAGTAGGTAACTCACCCACCACATCACAAACTTCTCGTATTTTTTGAGGATCAAACTGCATCAGCTCTTCTCGTGTACATGGAATGGCGACTTCATGCACTACCGCGCTGATTTGAGCTTCCTCTAACTCGTCAAAAAATACTTTACGATTTAAAGCACCTAGCTCATAGCGTTTTCCTTTTTCTTGCATCGGCAATACCCCCAGTAAGCCCTGTACTTCCGCTCTAGTTAGGTTCTTACGGCGAATTTGTCCTTGCATGGTAATGGTGACAAGGGGTTCATTGCAGTGTAGGCGAATATAAATCAGGGCATTATCTCGTCGCTCTTTACGTTTTTGGTTCAGCCACACCAAAAATGAAAATAACATCGCAAAAAAAGAAGCAGCTATTCCAATCTTATCCGCATAATCCCAATAAGGATGATTCCAGAACATCTTTCAGCTCCATTATGTTAATCGTCCTGTACTTTTTAGCTTTTTATAAGCTTTTTCTTCTGCTGTATTTTTCCCAGCCTGAGACCATGAGCGAATCAAATCACCTTTCACTTCAAAAAGCACATTGAGATATTTTTCCCAATCATCCCCCATTTTCTCTTGGGTTTTGTTGAAGTCTTTGCCAAACATCTCAGCCAACTTTTTATCATCAACTTCCTGAAATTCAACGCGAAATCGCTCTTCAATAGACATTTCAGCTTTGGCTGCTTCTTTCTGTTCTTTTTCGATGGCGTTATTGGCAGTTTCATCGTTGGTCATTCGCCCATAACCTGTTGCTGTTTTAGCACCAGCCCCCATATATTCTAGAGCATTACCCAATGCTCTCATGACATCGGGTAACTCTTCTTCTGCCTGTTTCTTTGCATTAACATTCAGTAATTGACGAGGTGCTACGCAAAACAGGAAGCTCCCTTCCTTGACGACTAAAAAGGGGATCGGTACAGGATTGTGCCAATCTGCAGGTAATCTATCAGCATTTCTCGTGACATCACTAATTTGATCGCCTTTGGCATACCAATCGCCCATGTGTGGAGTCATAATGTCGCAAGCCAATGTTACTGGTTTGATTGGCATTGCATCAAAGAAAATGTATGTCCCAGCTTCCGAAGGGTTATCCTTATCCTGTTCTTTGGGATTCTTGGATTCACTACCAAACCAGCGACGGCAGACTTCACGTATTTCAGCTTTTTCCAAACCTGCCCATGTTTCGATATAGGCACGAACCAAACCCTTCACCGATGCACCAGATAGGTAAGGCGTGCCTAGTGTTGGATGCCAAGCAAAGCCGTTTTCAACAGGGTGTGCATTACCTAAACCCGTGGCAAAATGCCATTCGGCTTTAAAGGCTTTTACTTCTCCCCCCAAACTACGACAGAGGCTTTTTTGTTGATTTATAGCAATATCTAAATTATCTTGATCACCACAATCGCTATTAGTTATTTGACTAATCCATGCTTTCTTGCCTTCTTCTTGAATATCTTTTATCTCTTTTTGAATATTCCAATATTCATCATATTTATTGAAAAAACGCTCGAACCATAGCCCCTTGTTAAAGTTTTTTGCTTTTTCTGGATACTTTTCAGCTTCTTGATAAAGAGGGCGCATTGCTAATCATCTCCCATATAGGCTTTGGCAAATTTTTTGACCCAATCTAGCAAGGCTAAGGCTTCTGCTTGTGCCAGCATATAGGTTTGCATATCTGCGTGGGTAATTCCGTCTAATAAATCGCGTCTGTGGTAAGGTTGCCCTGATTTGCTTAACCACTCAGATACGGTGTCATAAAGTGCCTGATACGCATGAGCTTTAGAGTCATTACCCGCGCCTTTACTACGAAAGAAGGCTGCAGCTTGCCCCAAGCCATTCATTTGAATCATCGCGGGAAAGCTAGAAGCATAGCTTTTGTATTCGCTGGCTTTAATCTTGTCTCTATCATTGCCTTCAGCAATTGCTTTGATTCTATCGTTGATGGCTTCCACTGCTGCTAAGGCAAATGCAGCACGTTGTTGTTGAATCGTTTGTTTCATCCTCAAGCTCCAACTGTTTCAACGTGAACCGCACACCAGCCCATGCCCACGGTTTCATTACCACCAATTTGCAACCAAGGTGGTGAAGTCAAAATACTTTGAACACATGCTGCAACAGCATTGGCTTCAATTGGCTTGTCTTTGTTACGGGACTTTTGCGCCATGACTGGAATATACAATACCGTTTCAGGAGGCAAGGTTTCTTCATACCACAATGCTCCCTTGTCAACGGTTTTACTGCCACCATCTTTAAGTGCGATATGGGCATTAACAGGTGTTGCATTTCGAGCTAGATGGGCGAACATATCATCGCTGATAATCGCTAATTGTGCTTTTAGTGATTCGGTAAACCCCTCACGATTGACTAACTCACATAAGGCAGTGATTACAGTATCCAAGTTGGTATTGTTATCAATAGTAAAGCCATATTCTTCCAGAAAAAGATTTGTGCCTGATGTGCATAAAGCAAATTCTGAAGTCTCACTCTTTGGTACAATAGGCGTATCAAAATCAATTTTTTTCCCCAACATTTTAGAATCACGTTTAAAACGATCCAAGGCGGCAGGGCAAGTGACCCATTTGAATGCCGAGGTCAAAGAGCGGATGGGTAATAATAATAAACGGGCATCACCTACTGAAATTGCCCCTGCATGATCTGACGCACTTTCAGTTCTACCTTCTTGATCATCTGCCAACTGAGTGGATGGCCCAAAAATCGTTTTTAATAACTGTTTAGCTTCATTACCAGTATTGCATTGCTCTTGTGCTGCAAAAAACTGCTCTGCTTTGGTACGCAATGCTCCTTTAACAGACGAGCCAAAAACACAAGGCCAATCATTATGCCCTTCACGCTGTATGGGTAAGTCAACCGCTCCTACAGTACTACCCGTACCTGCATGGATGCTGGTTTGGGCAATTAAACTGATCATTAAATTCACTTGATTTTTCATTGTGCGGTTTCCTCTTGCATAAATTCCTGTTTATTCCAAAGCCCACAAACGATAATCCCACGCCCTAATTGGATGTCTTCGCCAATGCGTAAGCCATGAAGTGTCTTGATTGCAGCGTCCAATTGTTCTCGGTCAGCTAGTTCCACGTAATAGCTGCTACCCGCTGGGATAAAGCTTTGCATATCACGCGGTTTGTGTTGTGCCATATCCCAGCCGCCTTCACGTTGTGCTTTGCCAATGACGGCGGCATGAAGCGTCAGGGCAATACCCTTGATTTCACCCATCCAGTATTTTGTTTCACTGCCTGACTCTGTAAATCCCGGCAGCACCCACGAGCCATCTGCAAAACGTGCTGGAGTTAGGAAAGTAATGATTAAGCCTTTGGTATCAGTGGTAGGTGTCGGTGCTACTGGCAATGTTGATTCTTGAGGAAAATCAACAATTTCAAGACCTGCCATCCGCCCTTCAGCTCCCAAACGTAATACTCGATTACTTAAGATCTCGGGTACACCTACTACTTCGACTTCTAGTGATAACACTTGTTTAGGGCGTATGTGGCTGGCTTGATAAAGTAACCCAGTTTGAACGGCTCGAGTTTCGTTATTGCGTGCAATGCCAAGGCGGGTTTCACGCTCAAACAAGTCTTTGCCGCTGATTAGCTCATTTTTGGTTAAATCTGATTTGCCAGCCAGTATTTTCGCTAATCCGCCAGCCGTTACCCAGTCATTTTCCAGTGGTTTGAATCCAAACTTATCAGCAGGCAATGCAGGTAAACGCACGTTGCCAAGGTAGGTGCGTGTCGGCTTACCAATTTGTAAACGGGCAAACGCGGCAGTACTTTCACCTTCTTTTTTGCGTAATAGATACAAGGGAGCGGGATAAAAACGTTCATGTTTGTCGTCTTCGAGACAACGACTTAGCCAAATACCGTTTAGTGATAGCTTTCCGAGATCATCGCCATAACCAATAATATCTCGTACTGCTTGGTTTTCTTTGAAGGTCTGCCAATTGACACCCATTGCATCGCCAATAGCGGCACGAATTGCTCCTAAGACGGTGCGCGGTGGCGGTGGAAACACACTGACAAGCTCGCTACCACCGATACTTTCAAACGGGCGGGATTCTCGAAAGAACAGGGTATCGAAAGCAGTTAATCGTAGAGTAGTCACTTTGCTCATCGTTCAATCCCCTTATGTGCCAGAAAACGTACCAGCAAAGCTGCATCAGCCTTGAAGCCGTATTTTGCTTCGGTTTCGCAGCAGATTTTTGGTGGTTTAGTTTTAGTGTCTCCTTGGTAATCTATTTTGCGTACTACATGACGACATTGTTTTAGCAAGGGTTTGATAATTTCTCTGGCTTGTTCCATTGTTTTAATCTGATTAGTTTTTGCAACACCAGAATTGAG
>JBJOOT010000069.1:0-16286 GCA_046051185.1 Pseudomonadota bacterium
TGGATATTATGTAGATTATCCTTGTAGCAACTATACGAGTTCTGTACAAGACCCTGGGCAAGCATGGAATGCCTTAGTAGTTGGCGGCTATACGGAAAAAATTCATATTGAAGACCCTAGACTTGGTGGTTATCTACCATTAGCGTGCTCAGGTGATTTAGCACCAAGTAGCTGCACATCAATGACATGGGATAGCAAGAATTGGCCATTTAAGCCGGATATTGTCATGGAAGCAGGCAATATTGGTATAGATCGAGCGTTGAACTTTGCCTCCTGTATCGATGACTTAGAGCTGATTTCTACACATCATGATTTTAATAATAAATTATTAGTAAATTTTAGAGAGACCAGTGCGGCCACAGCATTAGCTACTCGTTTGGCAGCAATGGTCTTGGTTAGATACCCGAGTTTTTGGCCAGAAACAGTGCGTGCCTTAATTGTTCATTCCGCCGAATGGACTGGATCAATGCTAAAAACATTTGTAATGAACAAAAACCTTCAAAAGAATAAAAAAAATACATATAGACCATTATTGCAGTGCTATGGATACGGGGTTCCGAATGAGGAGAAGTTATTTTGGAGTGCAAGTAATAGTCTTACTCTAATTGCTCAAGATAATTTGCAACCATTTTTTGAAATTAATAAAGAGATCGAAACTAAAGATATCAATTTTCATAGGATACCTTGGCCAAAAGAAACATTGGAACAATTAGGCAATGTCATCGTAGAAATGAAAGTAACCCTATCTTACTTTATTGAGCCTAATCCAGGGCAGCGTGGTTGGGGAACAAAATACTCTTATGCTTCACACCGCCTACAGTTTGATGTTAAACGCTCACTAGAAACCCTTGATGCATTTAAACAGCGTATAAATAAACAAGCCAGAGACGAGGAGTTTGATAGTAAAAACAACGCGGAAGAATCAGGACACTGGATACTTGGGAGTAATCTGCGAAAAACAGGTTCAATTCATTCTGATACTTGGATAGGTACAGCCGCAGAGCTTGCCTCAAGAGAGTATATAGGTGTTTATCCATTGAGCGGTTGGTGGAAAGAACTGAAAAAACATCAAGGATGGACTAAAAGTGCTAGGTACTCACTCATTATTTCCTTAACTACTCCCGAGACTGATATTTATACTGAGATTGAGAACCAAATTAAGACTCTTGTAGAGGTTTGAGGGGGCTTCTGAATAGCACTTATTTTATTGGTTTTTTGTAATCGTGGTAATCCAAAATAATGTTGTGAATTCTTGATATTTTCTCGCTAAAACTTGCTAGTGCTTTAAGTTTTAGCTGTTAAGTTCAACTATAAGGTATTGAATTTATGAAGAAAGTGAGTGTGTTATTTGTTTGCATGGGCAATATCTGCCGTTCTCCTACTGCTCAAGGTGTATTCGAAAGCTTAGTCGAACGTTCGGGGTTAGCACAGGCTATACGGGTGGATTCAGCAGGAACACATGCTTATCATCTTGGGAGTCAGCCTGATCAACGTTCGCAACAAGCGGCTTTAGGACGCGGGATTGATCTGACTCGGCAACGCGCCCGTAAAATCCAAGCCACTGATTTTACGGAGTTTGATTATGTGTTAGCGATGGATTTGCAGAATTTACAAGCCTTACAAGCTCATGCTCAAGCGCGGCAAGCCCAAAATCTCCGGCTATTTATGGAGTTTGCCAGCCGTTGGCGTGAGCGTGAAGTACCCGATCCTTATTATGGTGGTTCGCAAGGTTTTGAGCGAGTATTGGATATGATCGAAGATGCTTCAGAAGGTTTATTGGAGCATCTCATTCGCCAGCATGCATTAAAGCAAGCAGAACAAGCAGAACGAGAGCAGCTAGGCTAGCTAACTGCTCTGTCTATCCCTATAAAGCCTAGGTTATGGCGATATAGGCATAGGCTGTTTAGTCAGAATGCATCCAAATCGGGCGCTTTTTGGCAGGCGGCGGCGTAGGCTCAACCGTTTCAGCCTCTGTCACGTTTAGCGGGCTTGGAGTGGATGAATCTGATGACTGATCCGGCAGATCGGTTAGCGCCTGATGCGGCTCAACACCATTGAGCGTAGCGGGCGCTGGTATTGGTTCGGGTTCGAGTTTAGGCTCAGGTGCTGAAACTATTGCAGGCTCTTGAGTGCTGGTACTCACCGTGTCTAGCAAACTGACGGGGCTTGGCGTGACGAGGTTCTGTGCCAAACTTTCCGTAGATGTAGATAGTGTTGGGCTTACGGTAATTTCAGCGGTGATCTCCGTCGTGACTTTAGTCTCGATAGGTTCAGGCTTGTTGTCAGCTATTGACTCCTGATTGATCGATTCCTGGTTGATGGTCGGCTCAGGTGTGGCTGGGATCTCAGACACAGTCGTTAGCACTGTTGGTTGCGGCGTTGCCAGCTCTACCGATGCTGTTACCGGCTCGGTTGGTAGCTTCGTAGATGCGGCGTTAGCCTGCGCGGTCTGCCGATGATTGCCCTGATTCGGCTGGCGCTGCCGCCGTTCTTGCCGTGACGCTTTCTTTGGAATTAGATCAATGATCAGCGGTTCTAAAGTTTCTGGCGAAGGCACACGTTTATCTGTATGGCTATAGCGATTAGTTGATTCCGTAGCCTCGGATTCAGCTAGGCTGGTTGCGGAGTCATCGCCATGTGTTTTAGCAATATCCGCTTTTAATTGCTCTATACAAATTTCGGTAATATACAGTTCAGAACTAAAGCTCGCTTCGGTGTCAAAACTTGAGCGATGGTTACGCTCGCGCCGTCCTCGATTCCGTTGGCGACGAGTTTCACGTTTTTGTGAGCCATCCTGCGTCAGAGCGGTAGTGTTTTCAACGATGATTTCTTCAAGTTCAATGCTTTCACTGCTAACAAGCACTAAATCCAGTTCTGACTCAGTTGGCTGAGTTTCTGGCGGTGTGGATGTCCGCTCACGTGGGCGACGTTGCTGATTCGGTTGACGAGCTTCGCGCTCTTGACGATCCTGACGGTTACGATTGCGTTCACGGCGCTCATTCCGGTTTTGCGTCGGTGCTGTTTCAAGCTCAGTCTCAACAGTTGGCTCTAGATTTTCTGACTTCAATTCATCAGTCGATGGCGAACTCTCGGTTGAGCGCCGCTCATGTCGATTGCGTCGCTCTTGGCGCTCAGGACGGTTTGTTGGTGCAGCCTCAGTTGCAGCTTCTGAATGCAACGTATCCGTGTTTTGCGCTTGACGACGCGGCTCATCATTACGCCGCCGCTCTTGATTCGGATGATTGCGCCGATTGGCATTGTTATTCGGGTTATTGCGCCGATTCTGATGATTATTATTGCGCCGCTCTTCTGTACTGGGTACTTCTGTTGCGGTTTGAACCTGTGCGGCTGCTTGTGCAGCGACTTGTGCCGCTTGTTCAGCCGCTTTAGCTTTCACCTGTTCCATTGTCGGATCAACTTTGGCACTGCTACCAAATAGACCATTAAGAATCCGCCGAATTAATCCCGGATTTTTCTGGACATCTAGAACTTCGGGTTCTGATTCAAGAGAGCTAGGCGCAGGGCGACGCTCAGTACGGTCAATTTGTGGGGCGGGTTGATTAGGAATGACATTACCCACCACCGCTTCTTGTTGGATTGGGCTTGGATTCACTAAGCGCTCAGCCATCAAATCCGCATCAGTTTCATCTGGTTCGCTAATTTGCGTATAGCTTGCACCGACGGTTTCCATATCATCCGTTCGTACCCGCATAATTTCAAAATGCGGCGTATCCATGTGCGGATTAGGGATGACAGTCAGCTCAATATTACGACGCTTTTGAATACTAACAATGGAATCACGCTTTTCGTTTAATAAGTAAGCGGCAACAGGAACAGGTACTTGTGCAATGACTCGTCCAGTTAGCTCTTTCATAGACTCTTCTTCCATCAAACGGAGGATGGAAAGTGCTAAAGAGTCGGTATTGCGAATATGACCTTGACCTTCGCAGCGCGGGCAAACCAGTTGGCTAGACTCACCTAACGAAGGGCGTAAGCGTTGACGGGACATTTCCAATAAGCCAAACCGTGAAATTCGCCCCACCTGAACACGGGCGCGATCAACTTTTAAGGCTTCTTTTAAACGGCGCTCGACATCACGTTGATGTTTACTGGGTAGCATATCAATGAAGTCGATTACGATTAAGCCGCCTAAGTCACGCAAACGTAACTGACGAGCGATTTCATCGGCTGCTTCAAGATTAGTATTGAGTGCAGTCTCTTCAATATCATGCCCTTTGGTGGCACGCGCTGAGTTAATATCAATTGAGACTAAGGCTTCGGTATGATCAATCACAATCGCTCCACCAGAAGGCAGATTGACGGTTCGTTGGAAAGCCGTTTCAATTTGATACTCCACCTGATAGCGGCTAAAAAGTGGGGTATTGTCTTGATAGAGCTTTAACTTGCGCAGATTTTGCGGCATGACAGCCTGCATAAAATCTTGCGCCTGCTTAAAAACCTTAGCATCATCGATCACGATTTCGCCAATATCGCGCCGGAAATAATCCCGTAAGGCACGAATAATGACATTACTTTCTTGGTAAAGTAGAACGGGTGCTTTATGTTGATGGGCGGCTGAAGTGATCGCCTCCCAAAGCGTTTTGAGATAGTCTAAATCCCAGCTCAGTTCTTCTAGTTCACGGTCAACGCCTGCTGTGCGAACAATCGCTCCCATGCCTTCGGGGATTTCCAAATCGTTTAAAGTTTGCTTGATTTGTTGGCGATCTTCGCCTTCAATCCGTCGTGAGACTCCACCCGCTTTAGGGTTATTGGGCATTAATACCAAATACCGCCCCGCAAGGCTGATATAGGTGGTTAAGGCCGCCCCTTTATTGCCACGCTCTTCTTTATCCACTTGGATGAGGATTTCTTGACCCTCACGCAACATGTCTTTGATATTGACTTTGTTACTATTACCGTATTTTTTAACGGCATCAGGGTGATAACATTCAGGTGCAATTTCACGGAATGAAAGAAAACCATGCCGCTGTGCGCCATAGTTAACGAAAGCAGCCTCAAGGCTTGGCTCAATACGAGTGATGACCCCTTTATAGATATTAGACTTTTTCTGCGCACGAAAAGGATGCTCGATATCCAAATCGTAAAGACGCTGTCCGTCTACCATTGCAACGCGAATTTCTTCGGCCTGCGTTGCATTAATTAAAATTCTTTTCATGTACTACACCACAAACGTGCAGTACCTGTTCAGCTGTTCCTATTCATCAAGAAGTAGCCGACAACAATAAGCCCGAAGGTAAAAGCCATTAGCACCTATCCAAAGAGTTTAAGTTTGGAGTTTGCGGTGTAAACATGGGGTAAGTAGGTTGAAATCATCCCAGTGTGCTTTATGTTACCTCTTAATTTGATGCATGCTGTTGCTTGATTTGTCCAATCAATGCCTTGTCCCGCTGGCAATCGCCCTAAACTGATGAGGTATCAGATGAGACAAGGTTATCGTTAGTTATATCATAAGGTAGGATCTTAAACGGCGATCTACCTTGGTATTAGTTTCCTTCTCTAAAAACAGGCAGCGGCAATAACAGGTATCTGCTATGTTAATTTACTTTCAGTAAAACCTACTGAAGGCGCTGCGCTTAGGTAGAATCGTCTGTATCTGCAAATCTACCCGCTCAAATTCCGCTTGGAATTTGATTGAATCATCCGGTCTTGAGTCCTATTATGCGTACCAGCAAACGTTTGCTGTAAATCCGTCTATCGGTAGGCAGAAACCACTAGGCTCAACGGTCAGACTTTTAAATCCATCTGTCCAGTAACCTAGCCTGAATATAGCAAGTTGGCTAATTGCATTCAATCGGATTCCCGACAATTAGCATACTGAATAAGGCTTTTCTCACATGTCAGTTGAATACTATACCGTGACGGCTCATGAGGCAGGGCAGCGGATTGATAATTTTCTATTAAAATACTTTAAGAAAGTTCCGAAAAGTGTCATCTATCGTATTGTTCGTAAAGGTGAAGTGCGTGTTGATAAAAAACGGGTTAAACCCGAATACAAACTAGCCGAAGGTGAGCAAATCCGCATCCCACCTGTGCGTACTGAGTTAGAGCAGCCTCGTGCTGCCACCGCTTCTGAACCATTACTTGAACTCATTGATCAAGCGATCCTGCATGAAGATACGCATTTGATTGTGGTGAATAAGCCCGCAGGTTTACCCGTGCATGGCGGGAGTGGTGTTCCATTTGGCCTGATTGAAGCCTTTCGGCAGTTGCGTCCGAATTTACCCTTTGTGGAATTGGTACATCGCTTAGATAAAGACACCAGTGGTTTGGTGATGTTGGCTAAATCCCGTCCGGCTTTAATTGCTTTACACCAAATGTTGAAAGCTGGTGATATTGAAAAGCATTATAAAGCCTTAGTACATGGGCGCTGGCAGGGGGGGAAACGGCATATTAGTTTGGACTTAAAGCGCGAAAATAACGCTTACCAAAAAATGCAAGTCGTTGAGGAGGATGAAGACGGGCAAACGGCTGAAAGTATCTTTAAGCCCATTTCGGTTTATGGTGATTGTACGCTAATGGATGTACAAATCCTCACCGGACGTATGCATCAGATTCGGGTGCAGTTGGCTCATTTAGGCTTCCCGATTCTAGGCGATGAGCGTTATGGTGATTTTAAATTAAATCGTGAGTATCGTGATGCAGGTGTGAAACGCTTATGTCTGCATGCTGCAAGCCTAGCTTGTTATTTTGAATTAAGTGGTCAGAAACTGCAGTTTGAAGCGCCACTACCTGAGGATATTAATCAGGTACTGAAAGCTTTAAAGGGACAAAAATGAATACCAAGCCCTATGAATTACTGATCTTTGATTGGGATGGGACGCTGATTGATTCAGCAGCGCATATCGTCAATTGCATTCATTCAGTGCATCGCAAGGTCGGTTTAGAGGCTCGTAGCGATGCGGAGATTCGCAATATTATTGGCCTTGGCTTAGAAGAGGCTTTTCAAGCTTTGCATCCCCAAGCGGCTTATATGCAGATTCAAGCCGCCGCACAAGAATATAAGCAACAATTCTTTGGATATAATCGTAAAACGAGTGAGTTATTTGCAGGCGCTCGTGAGACTTTGGAGGCATTAGATCGTCAAGGCTATTTATTAGCGATTGCCACCAGTAAATCGCGTCAGGGTTTAAATCAAGTCTTAGCCGAAACGGCCTTAAAGCCTTTGTTTCCGATTACGCGCTGTGCCGATGAAACCTATTCCAAGCCTCATCCCTTAATGTTGGAAGAGATTTTAGCGGAATATAATCTCCCCGCCTCAGCCGCCTTAATGATTGGCGATACGGAATATGATTTGCAGATGGCACAGTCGCTATCCATGCCTGCTGCCGGTGTAAGCTATGGTGTACATGGGCGTGAGCGCTTACTCGCCTTAAATCCGCGCGTTTGTCTTGATGATATTCGTGAATTACCGATTTGGTTGGATAATCTCTAAAAAATTACTGTTTTGTCGTTTAAATCATTATAACAATTATAGAGATACATGCATGAATGAAGATACCCAAGCTATTCAAGCCTTAAAAGAAATAGCTCTGGAAGGCCTTAAAGAACAAAGACGTGCACGGCGTTGGGGCATTTTTTTTAAATTATTCTTTGTAGGCTATTTATTGTTTGCCCTAGGCATGATGCTTGGCGTAGGAACTAACCTGAATACTCCGTCTAGTACCGTGTCGGCAGACAAAATCACAGCCGTTGTGGAAATAAAAGGCGCGATTATGGATGATTCAGAGGCTAGTGCTGAGCTACTGATTCCTAGTCTGCGTAAAGCCTTTGAGCATCCTAAAACTAAAGGAATTATTCTAAGGATCAATAGCCCCGGTGGTAGCCCTGTGCAGGCAGGTTATATCAATGATGAAATTCGTCGTTTAAAAGCGCAGTATGAAGACATCCCCGTTTATGCAGTCGTGATGGATATGTGTGCTTCTGGCGGTTATTACATTGCGGTCGCTGCAGATAAAATTTATGCCGATAAAGCCAGTATTGTGGGTTCTATTGGGGTACGTATGGATAGCTTTGGTGCTGTGGATGCTATGCATAAGCTAGGTCTTGAGCGGCGCTTATATACCGCAGGTGATAATAAAGGCATGTTAGATCCTTTCTTGCCAGAAAACCCAGCCCAAGTTGCCCATATTAATAGCATGCTGGCGGTAACGCATCAGCAGTTTATCAAAGTAGTCAAGCAAGGACGCGGCGAACGTTTGAAAGATAATCCTGACATATTTAGTGGACTCTTTTGGACGGGTGAAACTGCGGTGGAGCTTGGGCTGATTGATGGCTTGGGGAGTGAGTCTTATGTGGCACGGGAGCTGATTGGTGCTGAAACCACCGTTGATTTTACCGCTGAAAAAGATCTGATTCAGCGGCTGACCGAAAAAGTGAGTGTGTCGATGAAAACTTGGCTGAATTATTCGCTGAGCTTAGGCTGGATTTAAATTCATATTGTCGGATCCCAACGCGATAAGTCGATGTTGGGATCAATCTGCCAAGTGGTTTCAAACGGCGTGTAAGGATTATTCGCTAAAATGCATAAAAACTGGGCGCGACTAATGGTTTCAGCGCCCATACTCATTAAATAAGGGTTGGCCATTTGGCAATCAATTAAAGCAAAGCCCCAGTTTTTTAGATGATAAGCCAGTGCTACTAAAGCCATTTTTGAAGTATCAGGGGCGCGACTAAACATAGACTCCCCACAAAATACCCCACCATTAGCCACCCCATACAAACCACCGATTAATTCACTGCCCGTTGCATCATAAATTTCGACCGAATGCGCCCAACCTGCTAAATGTAAACGACAATAAGCGGCATGCATATCATCGGTGATCCAAGTGCCATTGGTATAGCTCCGTGGGGCTGAACAGGCACGCACCACCGCTGAAAAGTTTTGATCAAAGCGGACTTGATAACCTTTGTTGCGCATAGATTTGCGCAGACTACGGCTAATGCGAATATTTTTGGGATAGAGTACCGCCCGTGGGTCTGGACTCCACCAATAAATTGGTTCACGAGGGCCAAACCAAGGAAAAATGCCATGTTGGTAAGCATTCACCAAACGTTTGAGGCTTAAATCTCCACCGACGGCTAATAAGCCATTCGGTTCATCCCAAGCCTGTTCGACTGGAGGAAAGTTTTCATCCGGTCGATTAGGGTTGAGCAAATGCAAGCGAAGCTGGCGCGTCATTGTTATCAATTAAGTTTTATCAGTTTGCGATTTTAGCCAGCATATCAAGATAACGCTCAGCATCCAAGGCAGCCATGCAGCCTGTCCCTGCAGAAGTGATCGCCTGACGATATACATGATCCATGACATCACCCGCAGCGTATACCCCGTCCACACTGGTGGCGGTAGCATTTCCATCAAGGCCACTTTTAACTTTGATATAGCCGCCATTCATTTCCAGTTGGCCTGCAAAAATCTCAGTATTTGGTTTATGTCCAATCGCTATGAATACACCCATTAAATCAATATCTTCAGTTTCGCCAGTTTGGGTGCTTTTTATGCGAATGCCTGTTACACCGCTGTGATCGCCTAAGACTTGATCTAAAGTATGATTCCATACAATGCGAATATTGCCATTTTTAGCTTTTTCAAACAGATGATCCTGCATGATTTTTTCGGCACGTAAACTATCACGACGGTGAACCAGTACCACTTCAGAGGCCAGATTAGATAGATAAAGTGCCTCTTCTACGGCGGTATTACCACCACCAATCACGGCTACCCGCTTTTTGCGATAAAAGAAGCCATCGCAAGTTGCACAAGCGGACACTCCTTTACCTTTGAAGTTTTCTTCAGATTCTAAACCTAAATACATAGCTGAAGCGCCAGTTGCAATGATAAGCGCATCACAGGTATAACGACCCGCATCCCCTATTAAGCTAAAAGGGCGTTGTTTTAAATCGACAGTATGGATGTGATCAAAGATAATCTCAGTGTTGAAGCGTTCAGCGTGTTTTTGCATGCGTGTCATGAGATCAGGCCCGATGACACCATTATTATCGCCCGGCCAATTATCCACTTCGGTGGTTGTCATAAGTTGGCCACCTTGAGCCATGCCCGTGATTAAAACAGGGTTTAGATTAGCACGGGCTGCATAAACTGCTGCAGTATAGCCAGCAGGACCTGAGCCTAGGATCAATAGTCGGCAATGTTTGGTGTTCATGTATAATATAATCCTCAATTTTTATGGGCAAACGCATAGCTGCCAAAATAACTGGCCTAATCCTAAGACAGGCCGAGTATAGGGTAAAGTAGTAATCCAATTTGTAGATTTCAAGCTAGCAGAACGGGCTATACTTTTAGCTGGCTGAGTATTTAAAGAACTAAGGAAGTAGGTGACTTGAGCAAGGATAAAATTAAACTCAATCAGCGCAAGCGTGTTAGCTTGCAGCAAGCCTCTATGATCGTCTTTATGGGGATCGCAGCAGTGCTTCTGTTAGCGCTTGTTTCATATGACTCCAAAGACCCAGGGCCATTTGTGCATAATAATAGCGGCATTGGTGTCGAGGTTTGCAAAAACCTCGCTGGCTGTAAGGGTGCGTGGTTGGCCAATTTCCTCTATGGCCTCTTGGGTTATTTTGCTTATGCAGTGCCAGTTGTTTTAGTGGCCTTAGGCCTGACGGCTTTCCGCTATCCTAAACATTTACGCACCCCTGCGAACCCGATTGGGGGGCTTAATGATGTCATTACGATAGTGGGGGCAATTTTAACCCTCGTTGCAGGCAGTGGCTTAGCACATATGTTATTTATACCTTATCCCTATGGGATTGGTGGCGGTATCCTCGGCTCAGTGGTGACAGGTGGCTTACAAGGTACGTTCTTAGGCTTTTATGGCAGTCTGTTGGTGTTATTGTCCTTATTTTTGGGGGGCTTAACGGTCGTCGCCGATATTTCATGGGGAGAAGTTACTGAGAAGGTGGGTGATTTCATGTTGAGTATCTTTGAAAAAGCCCAAGGTATGAAGGATAAACATGCCTCGACGGTTGCTGCTGCTTCTGGGACGACCTTAAGTGTAAGCAAAGATTTATTAAAATCGAGTGGTGAGTCGGTTAGTAAAATGGGGGCTTTGCTCGGTAAAGTTTCGGCTTTGCAATCCTTGAAAGAGCAATTGACGGGTAAACGTAATCCTTTAGAAACAGACCCCTATGGGACTCGTGATCCCCTGTTTGATAGTCATGAAGATAGCTCGCACGGTGCGCCTAAAAACGAGCCTAAAAGTATCAGTCGTGATAGAGCTTCAAATTCAGAGCAGATTGAAAAGCCCACTAAAACCTTAGAAGCACCGACTAAAATGCCCGTGAATGAGGTAACCGAGGAAAAAGCGCCTAGAGTGCGGCATACAGCTGTGGATCAGGCTGCACGGGATAATGTTTTGGCGGATGCTGCGTATACGCTCAATCCTGATAGCTCCGTCACCTTGCCACGCTTATCTCTCTTAAATCCACCCCCTGCACCGAAAGATCGAGTACGGCAGTCGAAAGAGGCCTTAGATTTGCTGGCTTCACGTCTAGTGGAGTCACTTGGGCATTATGGTGTGAAGGATACAACGGTAGTAGCTTGTGAGCCGGGGCCGGTCATTACTCGCTTTGAATTACAGTTACCGGATGGCACGAAAGCGAGCAAGATTTCGGGGCTTGCGAATGATTTAGCTCGCAATATGTGTGTGTCGAGCGTGCGGGTTGTGGAGGTGATTCCAGGACGTCCTACGATTGGGATTGAAGTACCGAATGAAAAGCGCGATGTGGTGACGATTAGTGAATTGATTGAGTCACGGGCTTATCAAAAAAGTGTTTCGCCCCTAACTTTAGCTTTGGGTAAAGATATTGCGGGTAACCCCATCGTTGCTGATTTAGCACGGATGCCGCATTTGCTGGTCGCGGGTACGACGGGTTCAGGGAAGTCAGTTGCAGTGAATGCAATGCTCTTAAGCTTATTGTATAAAGCAACCCCAGAGCAGGTTCGCTTAATTCTGATCGACCCTAAAATGCTGGAATTAAGTAGCTATGAGAATATTCCGCATTTATTAGCTCCAGTCGTCACGGATATGAAGGACTCAGCCAATGCCTTACGTTGGTGTGTGGCAGAGATGGAGCGGCGCTATCTGCTCATGTCTAAATTAAAGGTGCGCAATATCACCGGTTTCAATCTGAAGGTCGAAGAAGCCGAAGCTCGTGGCGAGCCAATTTCTGACCCCTTATTTGATCCCGCTAAATCATTGGAGATGCAGCCACAAGCCTTACAACCCCTACCGTATATTGTGATTGTGATCGACGAATTCGCCGATATGATGATGGTAGTCGGGAAAAAAGTAGAAGAGTTGATCGCACGCTTAGCTCAAAAAGCGCGAGCGGCAGGGATTCATTTAATTTTGGCGACTCAACGACCTTCTGTCGATGTTATTACCGGTTTAATTAAAGCGAATATTCCTTCGCGGATTGCCTTTCAGGTGTCTACGAAGATCGACTCACGGACTATTCTTGATCAAGGCGGGGCAGATCAGTTACTAGGCTATGGTGATATGTTGTATATGCCACCTGGGACTTCTATCCCACAGCGTATTCATGGTGCATTGGTGACTGACCAAGAAGTTGAGGATGTGGCGACTTATCTGAAGCAGCAACGGGAACCTGAATATATTGTTGGTGTCCTAGCTGATACCGAGGGTGGTTCGGATACGATTCCGGGCTTAGAGCCTTTAGAGGCCGGTGAAGAGGCTGATCCGCTGTATGATGAGGCAGTGAAAGTAGTCACTGAATCGCGGCGGGCTTCCATTTCCTATCTACAACGGCGTTTAAAAGTGGGCTATAACCGTGCAGCACGTATGATTGAAGATATGGAAATTGCGGGCGTGGTCAGTGCTGTGCTAGCCAATGGCACTCGTGATGTTCTTGCACCACCCCCAGTCGAGGATTATTAAATTAAACGATTAATATTAAATTAAAAAATGAGTTCAATTAAAATTAGGATCTTGTTGAGTTTTATGATGAAAAAACTATTAGTTAGCGTGTTCTTAGTCGTCGGTTTAATGCAAGCCGTATATGCTGAAACTGATACAACACCGTCTACTGGGCAGGTTTCAGCAGCCGATGGTCGTGCACGTTTAAATCAATTCTTTACCACTGTGAATTCCATGCAGTCTAGCTTTATACAAGAAGTCTATGATGATAAAGGTAAACTAAAGCAAAACTCCAAAGGTACGGTGTATTTATCTCGCCCGGGCAAATTTCGTTGGGAATACGCCGCCCCTGAGTCACATCAAATTGTTGCCGATGGTAAAAATGTTTGGGTTTATGATGTGGAATTAGATCAAGTCACCGTTAAACCCATGACTCAGGCTTTATCAGCTGCTCCTGTGGGGATGTTGTTAAATAAGCAACCGGTTGAACAGCAATTTGCTGTGGAGTCGATGGATGCTGAAAATAGCAAATTATCTTGGTTTCGCCTTAAACCCCATAAAAAAGACTCTGATTTCACAACGATGGATCTAGGAATGAGTGAGCAAGGTATCCAAGAAATGGTATTAGGAGATAAATTTGGTCAGCAGACTTATATTCATTTCCAAGGCATGAAGCTGGATGTGAATATTGATACTTCGCGCTTTAAATTCACTCCACCGGCCAATGTGGATGTGATTGGCAAACCTTCCTAAACTCTGATGACGACTGCTTTTACACCCTTAGCAGAGCGGATGCGTCCGCATTCGCTAGAGACCTATGTAGGGCAGTCGCATTTACTATCGCAAACGAAGCCTCTGCGGCGGGCTTTAGAAGAAGGTCATCTGCATTCGATGCTGTTCTGGGGGCCACCCGGAACTGGTAAAACGACTTTGGCGCGTTTGATTGCTCATTATTGGCAGGCAGAGTTTCTAACTCTGTCTGCGGTACTTTCAGGTGTAAAAGAGATTCGGGCGGCTGTTGAGCTTGCGCAACATAATCGCCAGCAATTGGGTAAAGCGACAGTGCTCTTTGTGGATGAAGTGCACCGTTTTAATAAAGCCCAGCAAGATGCTTTCCTCCCGCATATTGAAGCGGGTGTGCTGATTTTTATTGGCGCTACCACCGAAAACCCGTCTTTTGAGCTGAATAATGCACTGCTTTCGCGGGTGCGCACTTATGTCTTGCGTAGTTTAAGTCCCGATGAGCTTCGCCTTATTTTGCAACAAGCTTTAACCGATCAAGAGCAGGGTTTAGGGGAGCGTGGCTTGCAGCTGAGTACCGCTGCTTTAGAACAATTAGTGCAGATGGCGGATGGTGATGCGCGTCGTGCTTTAGTTTACTTAGAACTTGCGGCTGATCTAGCTGAGCCAACCGAGCAAGGCTGCTTGATTAGTGACGAGACGATCCGAGAGCTTGCCAGTGGCTCATTACGGCGTTTCGATAAAGCGGGTGATTTATTTTATGAGCAGATTTCAGCTTTGCATAAATCGGTGCGTGGTACAGATCCTGATGCGGCTTTATATTGGTTTTGCCGGATGCTAGATGGCGGCTGTGATCCTTTATATATTGCTCGGCGCTTGGTGCGGATGGCCTCAGAGGATATTGGCAATGCTGATCCGCGTGGTTTGCAGCTAGCACTCAATGCTTGGGATGCTTATGAGCGCTTAGGTAGCCCTGAAGGGGAGTTGATGCTCGCTCAAGCGGTGGTCTATTTAGCTTGCGCCCCCAAAAGTAATGCAACTTACACCGCCTTTAAGCAAGCGCTACAGGAAGCCAAGCAATCAGGCTCTTTAGAAGTACCCCTGCATTTACGTAATGCACCCACCAAGCTCATGAAATCGATGGATTATGGCAAAGACTATCGTTATGCACATGATGAAGCAAATGCTTATGCCACCGGTGAGAATTACTTCCCTGAAGCACTCAAAGGTCGGCGTTATTACCAACCGGTTGAGCGCGGTTTAGAATTGAAGATTCGTGAAAAACTAGCAAGGCTACGGGGTGAGCTTTAATGCTTGCTTAGCTTGCACCATTGTCGTAACGAATATTATTCGGTTTACTTAAGCTATTATCACGAATCGTTGTGTTTTTAACGGGATCACCGATAGCTTGGCGAACTACGCTATAAACCCAAATATCAGGCCCTGATGTAGTCCCTATAAAGCTATTATTCGTGATAATCGTGCCATCATCTTGTACGCGAATTCCTAATTTATTGTAATTAATTTTGTTATTACTAATAATATTATTTTGGGCAATATCACGATAATATTTGTTGGAGTTAGCTTGGTAAATCAAGGGATCACCACAGCTAAAGTCAGCTAAATCTCGATCGGCTCTTTCAGCCACCCAAATCGCAGTTTCCTCAGCGGAAAAATCATTACCAGTAATGAGGTTCGAGTTAGAGCCATAACGATGTGGAGCAGTTAAGGGCTCTTCGACAAACTCCCAGCAGTTTTTATATAAATATACCCCGCCATCTCCGTTATCTCTGAAGGTATTATTACTAATTTGATTATGGCTAGAAGCATCGACAGCAATCCCTTCACGGCGTGAGGTTTCATCCCGACGCGGAAAGCGCTTTAGCGTTTCAGTATCATAATTAGAGAAACCATTGCCTTCAAATACAGAGTTTTCGATCAGAGCATATTCGGTATCAGCCCCTAAATAAATACCTGAGTTAGATGAGCCTAGAATTCGAGTATTATTCACATGTAAATGTGTGACATAGCGATTAAGAAAAATACCATGCATGTGGGAGTTGATAATGCGCGAATTAAGGACATGAATTTGTGTCGGTGCAAGCGCTTGAATACTGCTTTCCTGAATCGTGCCATTCCGCAAACCTAATAAAGTCGTTTGCTTTAATTCAATATGTGCAGTAATGGCTTCGCTATAATTTAAGAATTGGCAATTACGAATGGTGACATTACTCACTCGAACCCCCGCTTCAGTCCCTTTAATAATCAGGCCATAGCGAGTAGGGGCTGTTGCTGCGGTATAGGCTTTGCCGTATTTATTGCGCGCTACCGTGCTTAGCCCATTAAATACCGCCTGATTACAATTGAGTTCAACATTGGGGCGGTCAATCAACAAAGTGACTTTTTGGAAGGAGCAATTAGCGGGCAGGCTGAGTGACTCGCGTAAGGTGATGGTGCTATTCGCTTGCCAAGCAGGGCAAGCGGTGTTCTGGGTCGTCGGGAAGGTGATGACACTGGAATAATCTTTGTCTGGATAAAGATTATTATCAATATCGGTTTGAATATCGTTGAGTTGCTCATCGCTGCAGGCTGTCAGCAAGCTAATTGCCAACAGGCTTACTCTTACGGCTT
>JBJOOT010000070.1:0-16211 GCA_046051185.1 Pseudomonadota bacterium
AAACGATGCTGAAGAAACCGGCTTAAGTTTTGTGGAAAATGCCCTAATTAAAGCGCGTCATGCTTCGCAAGTGACGGGCTTAGCGGCTTTAGCGGATGACTCTGGCTTAGTCGTTGATGCTTTAGGCGGGCAACCTGGGATTTATTCTGCGCGCTTTGCAGGGCAGCCGACTGATGATGCGGCCAATAATGCTAAATTACTGGCGGCACTCAACGATCTACCCGCTGAGCAGCGCACCGCTCATTTCCGTTGTTGTATTGTATTAGTGCGGCATCCAACAGATCCTGTGCCTTTAATTGCTGAGGCAAGTTGGGATGGGGTTATTTTGACAGCACCTCAAGGTCAACAGGGATTTGGTTATGATCCTTTGTTTTATCTACCAACCCAAGCTTGTACAGCGGCGGAATTAGCGGCAGGTGAAAAAAATCGCTTGAGTCATCGGGGGCAAGCTTTACAACGGTTGCGTGCTTTGTTGGCAGCTTCAGTTGAGACTGAGGCTAAGCAAGCGCTGTAAGTGGATGCGTGTTGAGTAAGTTTTAGGGTTAATCTAGGGTAGAGGGAGAGTGGCTTGAGTATTTTGGTAAAGCTATGGCTGGGTTTACGAGCGACGGTATTTTGGCTTGGTTTTTTAGTCAGCACTTTAGCCTATGGGCTAATCACTCCCTTACTGGCCTTATTACCCTATGGGAAGCGCTATCAAATCCTTGTAGGTTGGTGTCGTTTTAATGTTTGGTGGTTAGCGCTGACTTGTGGTGTTCATTATGAAATCAAAGGTTTAGATAATATTCCAACCGAGCATGCGGCCATTTTAATGGCTAATCATCAGTCAACTTGGGAAACTTTAGCCTTCGCGACGATTTTTCCGCCACTCACTTGGGTATTAAAGCAAGAGTTAATGAAAATTCCTTTCTTTGGTTGGGGGTTGCGTTTAATTAAGCCGGTCGCAATTGATCGCTCAGCCGGGAAAAGTGCTGTGAATCAGGTCAAAAATCAGGGTAAAGAACGTTTAGATGAAGGTATTTGGCTGGTCGTATTTCCTGAGGGGACTCGGGTTAAACCTGGTGTGAAAGCGCGCTATAAAATTGGTGGTGCTGTCATGGCCGTGGATAGTGAATATCCCGTTGTACCCGTAGCGCATAATGCAGGGGCGAGTTGGCCCCGCCATTCTTATATTAAAAAACCGGGCACAATTACTGTGAGTATTGGTGAGCCAATCGCTAGTTTAGGTAAAACACCCGAAGCTTTAATGCAAGAAGTTGAAACTTGGATTGAGACTGAAAAAGCTAAATTGGTTTTTCATTAAAATGGCTTGAAGTAGCATAATGAGCCAATACAGAGTGATTGGCTCAAAATTTAAGCTCTATAAAAAGCTAAAATTCACCCCAGCAGAAATAACATCTACATCTGTTTCTAGGGTATTGACCTTAGCGGCAGTGCCATCCGCGTTGTATTCTAAAATTTCGCTTTTTTCACCCACATCGTAATAACGCTCCCAGCCTGCGCGTAAGCTCACATTATTATTCATATCATATTGCAAACCTGCTCCAAGGATCGGTGAATAGCCGTCTTCAGTGATTTTTAAACCATGAATAGCTGGATTATCACTCTTCACCTGTGTTTCAGTGCTCCAACGTACTACACCCGCTTTGCCATAGGCTGAGACGGGTGAGGATTTGCTTAAGCGTTGTTTGGCTACACCGCTTACAGTAATCCCTGTGGTTTGTTGTTGAATTTTAATTGGGTCTGAATACTGATAATTCGCGGTCTCTCCTAGATTGACATGACCTAGTTCTACACCTAAACCTTCGCTGATTTGAACGCCTCCATAGATGTGAGCGACTTGATCACCATCATCACGAGTGCAGGTTTGATTATGTGTAGCGGCACTTTTACAAATATCGAGATTATCCATTTGTTCAGCAGAGTTATCATAACTACTGACCCCATAACTACCACCTACATAAAAGGGAGCACTCGTACCGCCAGCGAATGCATTCGCTGCCATGAGCGAGCCAAGGAGGATACTTGTCAAGAGAGATAGCTTTTTCATTGCCCATTCCTTCAGTAAATAAAGTCCAACAGATAGGGATGATCATGAGCAAGACCGCCTAGAGAAGCCGTTGAAAATAGATTAATGGATTTTATTTTTTGATAATTGATTGAAAAGGTTTTGGTTCAGGATGAGGCAATGAAAAAATTCATGAATTTAACATCTGCTATCGGTATAATTCGCATCCTTAATTTCTTTGAGTATCGAAGTTGTGATCCAAAATCTCCGCAATATAGCGATTATTGCGCACGTTGACCACGGCAAGACAACGCTGGTGGACAAATTGCTACAACAATCGGGTACGCTGGATGCGCGTGCTGAAGTTTCCGAACGTATGATGGATTCTAATGCGTTGGAAAAAGAACGCGGGATCACCATTCTTGCGAAAAACACGGCGATCCGCTGGACCAATCCTAAGGATGGCGTGACCTATCGGATTAATATCGTCGACACACCGGGGCATGCTGATTTCGGCGGTGAGGTAGAGCGTGTATTGTCGATGGTTGATTCCGTGTTATTGCTGGTAGATGCGGTCGATGGCCCGATGCCACAAACGCGCTTTGTTACCCAAAAAGCTTTCTCTCATGGTTTACGTCCGATTCTGGTTGTGAATAAAATTGATCGCCCGGGTGCACGTCCACATTGGGTTATGGATCAAGTGTTTGAGTTATTTGATAATTTAGGCGCAAGTGATGAGCAATTAGACTTTCCTGTCGTTTATGCTTCCGCTTTAAATGGGTTTGCAGGTTTAGATGAGACGGTCAATGGTGGGGATATGACGCCACTTTTTGAAACGATTTTAAATCATGTGCCTGCCCCTGATGTCGACATCGAAGCACCTTTCCAGTTACAAGTCAGTCAGCTCGATTACAACCCTTATATGGGGATCATTGGTATTGGCCGGATTAAGCAGGGTAAGATTAAAACGAATACCCAAGTTAAGGCGATTGATATTAATGGTAATATCCGTAGTGGGCGTATTTTAAAAATCTTAGGCTTTAATGGCTTAGAACGGGTTGAAGTGCCAGAGGCACAAGCCGGCGATATTATCGCTTTCTCTGGTATGGATGAGCTGTATATCTCGGATACTTTATGCGATCCAAATAATGTGCTTGCACTGCCGCCTTTAAAGGTGGATGAGCCCACCATTAGCATGATTTTTCAAGTGAATGATTCACCCTTCGCAGGCAAAGAAGTGAAAACAGGCACCTCTTCACGCCGTTTAAAAGAGCGTTTAGAGCAAGAGTTGCTTCATAATGTGGCTCTGCGCGTTGAGCCAACCGATGATCCTGAGAAATTTAAAGTATCAGGGCGCGGTGAATTGCATTTAGGTATTTTGCTAGAAAATATGCGACGTGAAGGCTATGAATTAGCTGTTTCTCGCCCACAGGTCATTATTCGTGAGGTCGATGGCGAGAAATTAGAACCTTATGAAACCGTCACGGTTGACCTTGAAGAGCAACACCAAGGCAAAATCATGGAAGCCTTAGGTTTGCGGCGTGGTGACTTAAAAGATATGTCTCCTGATGGTAAAGGTCGGGTGCGTTTGCAATATATCGTACCTTCGCGTGGCTTAATTGGCTTCCAAAGCGATTTCATGACCATGACCTCTGGTACAGGCTTGATGTACCACACCTTCGATCATTACGGCCCTTATAAGCCAGGTTCGATTGGTCAACGCATCAATGGTGTCTTGATTTCTAATGCGACTGGCAAAGCCCTTGCCTATGCGATCTTCAACTTGCAAGAACGTGGACGGATGTTCATTGGCCATGCGGAAGAAGTCTATGAAGGGATGGTGATTGGTATCCATAGCCGCGATAATGATTTAATTGTGAACCCACTTAAGGCTAAGCAATTAACCAATATTCGTGCTGCGGGTACGGATGAGAACTTGATTCTAACTCCCCCCATTCGCATGACTTTAGAGCAAGCTCTTGAATTCATTGATGATGACGAATTAGTTGAAATCACCCCACAAAGCATTCGCGTGCGTAAACGCCATTTATTAGAGCATGAGCGCAAACGTGCCAATAAATCGACGGAAGTTGCTTAAGTTTTTAAGCGGTAAGTTGATTGAAGAAAGCCTGCGAAAGCAGGCTTTTTTGTTTGCAGATACTTACTTTATACGTGCTATTAAATTTTATATGAGAATAAAGAAAATAGTTTATCGGAAAAAAATGAAAATCATCAAGCTAAAGGATGTGCAGAATCTTGATGATGTTTTGCCAAGGCTATTACTGAAATATGGGGTTCAAGCTTATTAAAAGGCCAAGCACTCCTGACATCACCTTGTCAGGAGTCATCTGCTACACTCCAAGCCAATATCCACATCAAGGCGAGTAACAGCATGAGTAAATTAGTTTTATATACCCATCCTCACACGCGGACGTATAGCCCATTGGATGATGGAAGAGCTAGGTGAACCTTATGAAGTAGTATGGTTAGATTATGCGGGGAGTATGCAAGCATCGGATTATTTGGTGATTAATCCAATGGGCAAAGTTCCTGCACTCCAGCATGGTGAGGCTATTGTCACAGAAGCCGCAGCCATTTGTGCTTATTTAGCCGATCAGTTTCCTGCAAAACAATTGATTCCTATTCAGCCTCAAGAGCGTGCTGCTTATTTTCGTTGGTTATTTTTTGCAGCGGGCCCTTTAGAACAAGCTGTGACAGCGAAATCACAAAACTGGTCAGTTAAATCTGAGCAAGAAGGTTTTCTAGGCTTTGGCAATTACAGTAAAACGATTAATGCTTTGGCTCAGGCTTTACAAGCTAACCCTTATATTGCGGGTAAAGAGTTTAGTGCGGCTGATGTCTATGTGGGTTCGCATATCAGTTGGGGCATGCTGTTTAATACCATTGAGAAACAGCCAGTATTTGAGGATTATGTTGCACGTCTTTATGTACGCTCTGCTTATATCCGCGCTAATCAAATCAATGATCAATATCTGCAGGCGCAAAAAAACTAATACTAGTTTGGGTGCTAGTCCTTAAATCTAGCACCTCATTTTAGACTGACTTACTTCCGATTTAATTGCGCACTCAATTGCTTAATATCATTCTCAGATAAAGTTCCCGCTGCTTGGCGTAATTGCAAAGTACTTAACAAATAGTTGTAGCGAGCGGTGACATAATCACGGCGAGCCGCAAATACATCTCGTAATGCGGTAAGGACATCCACCGCAGTCCGTGTACCCACTTCAAAACCAACTTTAGTCGCATCAGCAGCGGTTTCCGCAGCCGCTAACGCCCGCTGTTGGGCTTTTACTTGGCTAACAGCAGACTCGATACTCAAATAAGCACTGCGGACTTGTTGCTCAATTAAGCGCTCTTGATAGTCATATTCTTGTTGAGCTTGGCGGAATTGATGTTGAGCTTGGCGAATTTTTGAATCTTCTGCTCCCCCTTGATACAGAGGAATATTCAATTCAACGCCGACATGAGCACCTAATACGCGAGGATCTAAAGCTGAGCTACTACTTTCAGTGATGCTTCCTGTTTGGCGTGCATAGATATTCACAACAGGATTGCGTGCACTGGTGCGCTGAATTTCGATTTCTTTTTGCGCAACCTCAATCGCTTGGCGAGTGGCTTGTAGTGATTTACTAGAATGCTTTGCCATTGCCACCCAAGCTTCCATATTTTGTGGCTTAGGGATGGTTAATGCCAGATTCGGCTGTGCACCTAATAAATCCTTATACGACTTACCCGTTAAAACCCGTAAATTCTCCCGCGCAATATCCAAGTTTTCTTTGGCGGCAATCTCACCTGCAACGGCAAGGTTATAACGTGAATCAGCTTCTTTTACATCTGTAATGGCTGAACGTCCAACATCAAAAAAAGCTTGAGCTTGAGCCAATTGGCGCTTGATAGCATTTTTTTCAGTGCTAGCTACTTGTAGATTTTCTTTGGCTAATAAATAGGAAAAATAAGGTTGAGCCACTCGCAGAATTAAAGCTTGGCGTTGGGCATCTAGCTGCATACCCGCTTGAGCGATTTGAGAATCAACCTTATCAATTTGAGCATCTAAAGCTCGATTATACAAAGATTTAGTGAGGCCTAAAGTATAAGTTGCCGACAGTCCATTGCTGTTTTTACTGAGTCCATCATAAGGCGTATATTGCTCGCTAAAGTTCGCATTGGCATTTAAGCTGACTTGCGGCTTTTTTGCAGCGAGCACTTGCGGCTTATTTTCTAAAGTCGCTAAATAGCTGCTTTCTTGGGATTTAAGTTGTGCATCATAGGTTTTTGCTTGTTGATAGACTTGAAGGAGTGTCTCCGCTTGAGCAGTAGAAAGAATCCCTAATAAACTAGCTGCTATAGTCGTGGTTAATAATACTCTTTTCATGGTCTTTCCAATCTTAAACAGGCTTCCATCGCCTTCATTATTCAGCATTATAAGGTTTTAGCACGGGTTTGTTGTGATCTTTAATAAATAGGTATGGAAGGATCGACTTCACGCGCCCAACGGTCGATGCCTCCGGTAAGATTAATCGCCTGAAAACCTAAGCGCTCTAATAAATAGCAAGCATGTGCACTACGAATCCCATGATGACAAATCACAACAACGGGCAACTCTTTATTCAGCGCCGTCAAGCCATAGCCCAGTTGAGCTAAGGGCACTAAATGGGAGTTTTCAAGATGAACAAGCTCATATTCCCAAGGCTCGCGCACATCGAGTAACTGAATGCTGGCAGGGTCTGCCGACAGTTGCTTAGCTAAATCTTGGGGTAGCCAGTTTTGCATGGTTAAACAGCATTAAAAGTGAAATTTGGCGGGAGGTTCAGCACCATCCAAAGCTTTAATCACGGTCTCAAATAAGACTTGGCGATTAAACTGGCGATGATCTTCTCGTGTGATGAGCATGGCATGCATAGTGGGTGCTTGCCCAACAATCACAAATAAACGTCCCCCCACGGTTAAGCGCTGTTCGAACGCTGTGTTATATTCAGGAATTGAACCCGTGACAGCAATCACATCATACTGTTTGCCTGCATTTCCCTCCCATCCGTAACTGGCATCATCGATATAAAGATTAAAATTGTTAATATCAATGGCATGTAAATGTTTTTCTGCCTGTTGGGAGAAATCTGCATATAAGTCGACACTATCGACATGTTTGCCCAAATGTGCAAGGCAAGCGGTGACAAAGCCACTCCCTGTGCCAATTTCAAGGCATTCGTCATTAGGCTGAACATCCAAGTCTTGTAGCATACGTGCCTCAATCCGTGGAAACATCATCACTTCACCATGGGCGAGCGGAATCTCAGTGTCGGCGAAGGCAAGACTCTGCCATTGCACAGGAACAAATTTTTCGCGAGGAAGAAACCTGAAGGTATTTAATACGGTCTGATTTAAAACAGCCCAGGGACGAATCTGCTGCTCCACCATATTATTGCGTGCCCGATCCAGATTCAGATTCATTATAGACTCCCTAATGATGGAAATAATGAGCTGTTTAGAGTACGTGTTCCCTGTTGAGGCTGCAAGTAATCAATGTACGAAAAAATGTACGAAAAGAGTAATGCTTTAGCGAGGTGAATCATGAACTGGGTTAGCTCAGGGGGGATAGGCCTATTATTAGGGGGCTTATTATTGGGCATCAGTACGGCGGATGAGTCCTTATTAGTGCCTAATATCCCTAAGGTACAAGTGACACATGTCAATTTTATAAGTTGTAAAGAACCGCGCCCAGAAATCTGTTATGAGGTCTATGCGCCCGTGTGTGCAGTGCGTAAGCGTTCAATACAATGCAACGCCGCCCCTTGCTTAAATACAGAGCAGCAGACTTATTCGAATGATTGCGAAGCCTGTTCGGATCACAAAGTACTCGGTTTTGTGGCAGGGGGTGAATGTGCCTCCTTGCAAAACCAATAAACTCGAAGTATGGCTGTGTGAATATCGGAGCATGCCATTTTGATCAACGGTTATTGTTGTGGCTAAGGTCGAGCGGTATTGGGTAATTGTTGCTCAGCCTCGTTTTGTAGCTTACGTAACTGGTTTAAAGTGACAGAGTGTGCTTTGGGGAATTGCAAAGCTTGTTCAGCCGTGGCGAGTGCATGTTGGTATTCGCCTAGACGTAAGCTCCGTGAAGCATTATAGAAACTGGCTTCAGCAGCTTGTTGGGCTTGTTGGGTCAGTTGTTGAGCAGCTTCAAAAAACTCTAAGCCAGTGGTTTCAGTTAAGCGTAATTTAGCTAAGGTTTGTAGACCCAAGGCAGTTTTATTTTGAGCGATTTGGCTGCTGGCCAGTGTTAGATTGAGCGCGGCCTGTGTATTCACTAAATGAGCAAAACCTTGCAGGCGTTGTTCGGCTTCTGCATAACGCTTTAAGTCATTCAGAGCTTGTGCTTGTAAAACAGCTAGCATCGGATTGTTGAGGCTTAGATGCGTGGCTGGTGTCGGATTGCCTGAGCGTAAAGCTTGATAGGCTTGAGCATACTGTTGGGCGTTTGCTTTTAGGGGTGTCGCTGTTAAAGCGGCCGCATTTTGCCCCGTCATGATGCGTAGTTTTTCACGCGCTAATAGATAGCTGAGATCATCTTGAGGTTTACGCTTCGGGAGTTGGTTGACCAGACTGCGAGTATCACTGAGGCGGTCAATAGACATGGGGTGGGTGTAGAGATATTTAGTAAGATCCCCATAAGTATTAGTTTCACTGCGCTCTAGTTTTTCTAAAAAATAGGGCATTGCTTCTGGATTAAAGCCCGCATTTGCCAAAATACGTAAACCTACACGATCAGCTTCAGCCTCTGCCCGTTGAGTAAAAACAATCTGTTGATGCGCTTGCATTGCCATCGTGCCGGTTACAATTGCTTGAGCCGCATCAGGGCTTTGACTGGCCACCGCTGCCCCTGCAAGTACACCAAGACCTGTCATCAGTGGGCTATTTTTACCAGCTTCTTGCATACGCGCTAGATGGCGTTGGGAGACATGAGCAATTTCATGTGCTATTACAGCGGCTAATTCACTTTCAGATTGAGTGCTTAGAATTAAACCTGAATTAATCACAATCACTCCACCCGTCAGGGTATAGGCATTAACCAGATTATTTTTCTCAATCATAAAATAGAGTTTGCCATGATGAGGGCTACGGTTGCCTAAGCGTTGCCCAAGCTGATTAATCCAATCAGTTAATTCAGGATCTTCAATCATAGGCCGCTGACGACGCAATTCACGTAATAGGCTTAGACCTGCTTGTTGTTCTTGGGCTGTACCGATACTGCCTGCATTTGTCATTACCTCGGGCAAGTCAATTTCAGGAATATTCAGGTTTAGATCAGTCGCATAGCTCACAGGGGTTGTCAGATTAATCATTGCAAATAACCCAATGAACAGTACGAATCGGTTAAGCAGCATGTGTTTTACCTGTGTTTTAGCTTAGTCGCTAACGAGTGAAAGTTGATGGTCTAACTATAGATGAGATTAGATGAAATTTACGGAAGCCTTGCAAATCCTAAGCTTAGTATCAGCTTAGTCGTGGCCTTAACTTGACAAGAAAGATCGATTATTAGAATATTAGTATAGTTTAATGTTTTGTTTTTAGAGAGACACCATGTACGGAATTAATGAAGTTAATGCCTCTGAATTAAAGAACATGCTGAGCCAAGGTGAGAAGCTACGCTTAGTAGATGTGCGTTCTGAGGCGGAATTTCAGCAAGGTATTATTGAAGGTGCGGAGTTTTTACCTTTGCACATCTTACCTATACGGATGGGGGAGTTTGCAAGTGATGAAAAAATTGTGCTGTATTGCCGCAGTGGGGCGCGTTCAGCACAAGCCTGTCTGTATTTAAAGCAAAATACAGGTATTGATGCGATTAATTTACGCGGTGGCATTATTGGCTGGTATCAGTCGGGTTATCAGATTGTACGTCCTGCCGCTTAAAACTTTGAGTTTTAATTGGTAGCTTGGAGAGGAGGGTTTCCGCAGCTAGCAGATACGGAAGCTCAAAGTGGAAATGGAAAGGAAGAGGCTATGGCAAAGAAATTAGCAATTATTGCAACGAAAGGTACTTTGGATTGGGGTTATCCACCCTTTATTTTGGCGTCGACCGCCGCCGCACTGGATTATGATGTAAAGATTTTCTTCACTTTCTATGGCTTACAGCTTTTGAAAAAAGAGATGAAGCTCTCTGTAACTTCTTTAGGCAATCCCGCCATGCCAATGCCTTTTCCTTTGCCGGTATTGCTCCAAGCTTTGCCCGGCATGCAAACGATGATGACTAGCATGATGAAAAAGCAAATGGCGGGTAAAGGCGTGGCTGATTTGGGTGAGCTACGAGATTTGTGCTTAGAAGCGGATGTGAAGTTTCTTGCCTGCCAAATGACGGTTGATTTATTTGATATGGAGCCGTCTGATTTTATTGATGGGGTTGAATACGCAGGTGCAGCCTCTTTCCTTGAGTTCGCAGGTGATTCTGATATTTGCTTATTTATTTAAATCGCCAGTGTATAGATTTCGATGTAGAGATGAGAGGCCGGGCATTATGTCCGGTTTTTCTTTTTCAAGCGGCTTCCTGCTAAAGTGTTATGCGGGCTTTAGTTGAATTTTAGTCAAGGGTTTCGGTAAAGGGTTCAGTATGCAATTCACTATCATCAGTGGCAGTCATCGCCATCACTCCCAAAGTGAAAAAGTTGCCAAGTATGTACAAACGATCTTAAGTGCACAGGGCGCTCAGGCGAATATTTTTAGTTTGGCAGGCAACCCTTTACCACTTTGGGATGAATCTATTTGGGAAAGTAATCCGCAATGGAATCAGTTACTTGAACCGCTATCAGCACAATTAGCAGCAAGTCAAGGGTTTGTGATCGTCACACCCGAGTGGCACGGTCAAGTTCCTGCGGGCTTGAAGAATTTTTTCCTAATGTGGGGACGAAATGAGCTAGCGCATAAGCCAGCATTAATTATTGCTGTGTCATCCTCAAGCGGTGGAGCTTATCCGGTGGCTGAATTACGCATGAGCAGTTACAAAAATAATCGTATTTGTTATCTGCCAGAACATATTATTATACGTGAAGTCACTCAGGTATTAAATGAAGACGTCACTATGAATAATCCAGAAGCTGATCGTTATTATCGTCAGCGGATTAAATGGGCCTTAGGTATTTTAGAGCGTTATGCACAAGCCTTAGCACCTCTTAGAGCAGGCGATGGTTTATTTAATGAAGAGTTTCGCAATGGAATGTAACTCATTGATTCAAGAGGTCTAGTTATGCTTAAAGCGGGTAAAACCCCTCAAAGAATGCTCAATCAAATTGGCAAGTTTGATTATTTCAATGACGAGCACCATGCGGTGCGGCGCAATGAGATTCGTTGGCTGGTTGAGGAGTTTACAGAAATCCCGATTGCTCATTTGCCACCTTCTATCGAGGGTTTTACGATTGTGCAATTGACGGATCTGCATTTACGCCCGTTTACACAATTAGAGCATATTGAGCGGGCGGTAGCGCGTACCAATTTATTAAAACCGGATTTAATCGTCTTAACGGGTGATTATGTCTGGCATGATGAGCAAGATATTCTAGATTTAGCCCCTGCATTAGCGAAGTTAAATGCTCGTTTTGGTTTGTTCGCGGTTTTGGGCAATCATGATATTAAAGCCAATGCGGCCTTGATCACTCAAACTTTTGAGCAGCATGGTATTAAGGTACTTTGTAATCAAGGTTTGGATATTCAAGTGGGGCATTATTGCCTGCATTTAGCGGGTATTGATGATGGTTGGCTTGGGAGGCCTGATATTAAGGCCACGTTAGCCGGACATCGGGGTAATATACCTGTCGTATTGTTGGCACATGAGCCAGATATGATTGATTGGTATGCGGACGATACGCGGATTTCTTTGCAGTTATCAGGGCATACCCACGGAGGGCAAGTGCAAGTAAAGCCGGGGAAACCTTTCATTCGGCCTTATTTGGGGAAAAAATACGTCCAAGGCTTGCATCGTGTGAATCAATCTTGGGTCTATACGAGTCGTGGAATAGGAACAACTGGGCTGCCGATTAGGCGTAATTGTGCACCAGAAATAACGCATCTTACTTTAGTGAGTGCATTGACAACGACCATCCAGACTGCGGCTTGATGCGCTTGTCCGAAGAACCTTTGTGAGTGACGAGGGTTTCTTTAGACTGAGTATCAGCTTTAATGGTTATGATGCGAGTCAGTCAGTATCTGTCGGTTAATAGCAACCTTTTGTAGGTTATTAGTTTACCAATATGATCAGCTGACCTTTACAGAACATAAATAAAAATACATAAAGAGCGACGCGCGTGAATACGTCAGATCCAAACCAAGTTACTCCAGGTCGAGACCTGTCAGGCCTGAAGGTACTCATTATTGATGACAGCAAAACCATTTTGCGGACAGCAGAATCCTTGTTATCCGAATATCAATGTTGGGTAACGACTGCCTCAGATGGTTTTGAGGCTTTGCCTATCATTGCCACTTTCAAACCGGATGTCATATTCGTGGATATTATGATGCCTCGTTTAGATGGTTATCAGACTTGTGCACTGATTAAGGCTAACCGCAATTATCGAGACATTCCTGTGATCATGCTATCAAGTAAGGATGGTTTATTCGATCTAGCGCGAGGGCGTTTAGCCGGTTCAGATAAGTATCTGACTAAGCCCTTTACCCGTCAGGATTTATTATCGACGATTTACAGCCATGTTTTGCCCCATCTCCAAGCGACTCAAAAGGTCGCAGATGTTGCAACGGCTGCTCGGGAGTAGGCAACAGTGGCCAAGCATGTGCTGATTATTGATGATTCTTTAACAGAGACGAGGATCTTTAAATCTCTGTTAGAACATCATGGCTATAAAGTCAGCATTGCATGTAATGGGCAAGAAGGTATTGAAGTGGCACGTGTATGTAAACCTGATCTGATTTTAATGGATGTTGTAATGCCATTAGTCAATGGGTTTCAGGCAACTCGTGATTTAAGTCGTAATCCAGATACTCGACATATACCCATTATTGTTTGCAGCTCCAAATCAACGGAAACCGATCGTTTGTGGGCCATGCGGCAAGGTGCGAAAGAGTATTTGATTAAGCCGGTTAAACTACCCGAGCTTTTAGGCGTAATCAGTAAGTATGCGCCGGGGGGATAAAACATGGCCAGCCCGTATGAATTGCTGGTCGGTTTAGCTCTATTACGAGAGAGAAAACGCCAGCTTGAAGCAGAGCAACATCAAGGGCCAATTGAGGCTTGGTCTGCTTTGGTAGTTAAGATTGGTACTTGGCGTTGTGTATTGCGTCAAGATGAAGTGGATGAAGTGATTGCACCGGGTAAATTAACCAAAGTACTCGGCGCACCTAACTGGATGTTAGGTCTTGCGTATTTTCGCAACCAGTTATTGAATGTTTTAGACGGGCGTCAGCTGTTTTTAGGGCGATCGGGTGGTTCAATTAATCAATTGTCAGCGCGAATTTTAGTCGTACAAGGGCAAGAGGAATGGTTCGGTATTAAAGTGGATGAATTAATTGGGATTCGCCACATTTGGTCAGATAGTGCGGAAATTAAAATTTTAAGTGATAGTCTGGCGGTTTGGCGCTCATATGCCACACAATGCATTGTAATGAATGGTGAGGTAATGCCAATCTTGCAAGCGAGAAACTTAATGCGGGGTTTAGAATTACAGCGTCTACCTGTGCTCTCAACCTCAATCGTTTAATGAGTTTAATGAGCGAGCTTGAATAAAAGAATAAAAAAAATGGACAATTCAGCGCAACTCTCAAACAGTTTTTTTACTGGCAAAATGATTTGGATACCCATAGGCCTATTATTGTTTAGCATTATGGGCATGATTATCCTTTTTGTTTTTGGATCAGCAGGGCTTGATTATCAACAGGCTATGCATGTTGGTTTGTTAGGCTGTTTTGTAATGCTCTTAAATGTACTTTGGGTCACTTACCTGTTTTATCGGTTTTATACTCAACAAACGGCTTGGAGTAAGGTCGAATCAGAGCAACAAGAATCCATTATGTGTTTGCTGGATGAGATGAGTACCTTAGCCGAAGGGGATTTAACCATCCGAGCCACTGTTTCAGAAAATATTACTGGTACTATTGCGGATTCGGTGAATTATGCTGTCGATGCTTTGCGAGAGTTAGTCATTAAAATTGATGATACTTCAGGGCGTTTGACACGGTTTGCACAGATTGCCGATAAGCGTATTACCCAGCTGTCGCAAGCCAGTACTCGCCAGTCGGAGGAAATTTCAATGGCTTCCTCAGCGATAGCGGCCATGACTCACTCGATTCATAAAGTTTCCCGCAATGCGGCGGCCTCCACCGAAGTCGCTCGTAAATCCTTAGAAATTTCTCAAGCAGGGGCGCATACGGTACGAAATGCAATGGCCGATATGGTCACGGTGCGTGAGCAGATTCAATCCACTTCCAAACGAATTAAGCGCTTAGGTGAAACTTCGCAAGAGGTCGGTGATATTGTGCGCTTGATGAATGATATTGCTGAGCAAACCAATATTTTGGCCTTGAATGCTTCTATTCAAACCTCCTCAATAGCCGGAGGCGGGCGTAGTTTTGAGCGTGTTACTGATGAAGTACAGCAATTAGCTCAGCGCTCGGCAGAGGCGAGTCGTAAGATTGATCTTTTAGTTCGTGCCATTCAAACCGATACCCAAGAAGCGATTGCCTCAATGGAGCAAACCACGGCTAGAGTCGTGACAAGCTCGCGGAATGCGGATTCAGCAGGTGCAGCCTTAGATGAGGTTGAAGAGGTTTCGACCAGTTTAGCTCGCTTGATAGCCAATATTTCCGATGCCTCTTTTAAGCAAGCCGATATGGCTACCCGTGTGACCAGTACGATGCAATCAATTCAAGAAGGTACGCTACAAACTGAGCAGTTCAGTAAAGAAACTACAGAGTTAGTTTCCAATTTGAATGAAACAGCGAATGAATTGCGGCGCTCGATTGCCGACTTTACTTTGAATAAGACAGCGCCGATCAAGTAGAAGGCAGAAAATGATGAATAATAATGATTATAAAAAAGTGAACAGACGTATGGGGGCACAAGTCGCATGATTTCCGATAAATCGAGTCTAGCTAGTCGTCTGGGATGGGTGCTTGGGGAAACTGAAAAGTTATTATCCGAAACCCGCCAATCATTTTCTCAGTATGAGGGCGACACAGCAGTCAATCATTTAGAGCTTGCGATTAACAAAGCACGACATGTCCTAGGTGTGTTAGACATTTTGGATACCGAGGGTGCTTATATGTTAGGGCGCGAGGTAGTCCTCTTAATGGAGGCAATCCGCCAAGAAAAGGTGAAAAACTGGCAAGAAGCTTGTTCAGTTACCGCAGATGGCTTATTGCAGCTTTCTGAGTATTTGAAGCACTTACGGGATGGTTATGCGGATTTACCAGTTATTGTGCTGCCGATGCTCAATAATTTACGAGCCGCTCGTGAGGCTGAATTATTATCTGAGCATTTAGTCTTTTTGCCTGCCGAGGGTGTGGTCACGAATGCCCAGATTGGGACGGATAAGTATGTCGCTTTGTCAGCGGATAAACTCGATCAAGCAACTAAGCGCCTACGTTTCTATATGCAGAAGGCGTTATTAGGCTGGTATAACAATGACCGCCCCGCTTTTCACCTACAGGCAGCCCGTAAAGTAGCTGCTAATATGCTCACTTTGCATGAGAAAGAGCGCTTAAGAGCTTTATGGTGGGTAACGGGCGGCTTATTACAAGCTTTAGAAGAAAAGAAATTAGAAGACAGTGCCGCTGTTAAATTACTAATGGGGCGAATGGAGCGGGAAATCCGGCGTTTTGGGGATTTACAAGAAACCGCTTATAACGACTCCATGCCAGATGAGCTATTGAAAAACTTGCTGTATTACGTTGGTTTAGCAGAAGAAAGTGAGGGGACTTTAGGCGCGGTTAAGGCCGCTTATCATCTGGATTTATACCTCCCTAAGGGCGGTACTTTGCAAGAGTTACGCACTTACTATACTAAACCGGGACGTGAACTCTGGCAGGCGGTGTCTTCCTCATTACAAGAAGAACTCGCCTTATTAATGTCACAGGTGGAAAGCTTGGGGCAACGTGAGCATCCAACGGCTTTATTAAGTGATGTCGCTAAACGTACTGGTAGCTTAGCCCAAACTTTGGGGATGTTAGGTTTAGGTACAGTGGCAGA
>JBJOOT010000071.1:0-15930 GCA_046051185.1 Pseudomonadota bacterium
AACCGATCCTAGCTTAACTAAAATTTTAGTGGGCTTAGGTTGGGATGAGCGCACCACCGATGGTAGTAGCTTTGACTTAGACGCAAGTGCTTTCTTACTCACTGCAAACAATAAAGTACGCAATGACAGTGATTTTATTTTTTACAATCAATTAAAGTCGCCCGATGGTTCTGTGGAACATACCGGTGATAACCGCACGGGGCAAGGTGAGGGTGATGATGAATCTGTGAAGGTTGATTTAAGTAAAGTCCCTGCTGAAATCACGAAAATTGCCTTTACTGTCACGATTCATGATGCCGAAGCACGGCGGCAAAACTTTGGGCAAGTCAGTAATGCTTTTATCCGTATCGTTAATGATTTAACTGGAACAGAAATTGTTCGTTATGATCTAGCCGAAGATTATTCCACTGAGACCGCAATGGTTTTTGGTGAACTCTATCGGCATAACAATGAATGGAAATTCCGTGCAGTCGGCCAAGGTTACTCAGGCGGCTTAAAAGCGATGTGTGACCAGTTTGGTATTAATATTGGTTAATTTTTTGAATACCCTTTAAGGAGCAATAAGAATGGCAGTCAGTTTACAAAAAGGTGGCAATGTTTCTCTTACTAAAGAAGCACCCGGTTTAACTGCAGTCACCGTTGGTTTAGGCTGGGATTTACGCCAAACTGATGGGACTGATTTCGACTTAGATGCCTCTATTTTTATGTTAGGCGATAACGGTAAAGTCTTATCAGATGATTCATTCATTTTCTATAATAATAGAAAATCACCTTGCGGTAATGTTGAGCATTTAGGCGATAACCGCTCGGGTGCAGGTGATGGTGACGACGAAGAAGTTAAAGTTAATTTGGCAGGTTTAGCCGAGACTGTTAAAAAACTCGTGTTCTCTGTCACGATTCATGATGCTGAAGCACGGCGGCAAAACTTTGGGCAAGTTAGCAATGCTTATATTCGCCTTGTGAACGCAGCAGACGGTAAAGAAATTGCCCGTTATGATTTATCAGAAGATGCTAGCGTTGAAACAGCAATGCTGTTTGGTGAAATCTATCGTCATAATGCCGAGTGGAAATTTAAAGCCGTCGGTCAAGGTTTTGCAGGTGGTTTAGGGCCAATGGCAGCCTCTATGGGCGTTAATCTTGGTTAAACCGAATACCTAATATAAATCCTTTGTACAGGCATCTTTATAGATGCCTGTTTTTATATGTGCTTATGGTAGTTACCCCTCATTATGTTGAAAGATTTTAAATACTCGATTCTTGTTACGATTTTATGCGTCGGCCTAGCGATTTGGTGGGGACTTTCTTCACCGATGGGTGTTTTGACTGCGGTCTTCTTGGTATTAGTTTTAGGGATTATGGAAGTCAGCTTATCGTTTGATAATGCAGTCGTTAATGCCTCCATCCTCAAAGAAATGGATGAAAAATGGCAGCAGATCTTTTTAACTGTCGGTATTTTAATCGCAGTTTTTGGGATGCGCTTAGTCTTTCCGATTGTGATCGTCGCTATTGCCACAGGCTTAGGCACTATTGAAGTCATTAATATGGCACTCAATAACCCTCAAGAATACTCTCGGCATCTCATGGAAAGTCATGCGGGCATTGCAGCATTTGGCGGTATGTTCTTATTGTTAGTTTTCCTAAGCTTCATGTTTGATAAAGATAAAGAAGTTCATTGGCTAGGGGTGTTTGAAGAAAAAATGAGTGCCTTAGGCAAACTCGATGTGATTAGCATCTTAATCGCCTTAGTGACACTGTTCTTATTACAAGAATTTTTACCGATTGATAATGAAACCCGCCTGACTGTTTTAGTCGCTGGTTTAGGTGGAGTGGTTTTATATATTGCTGTTAGCAGTTTAGATGTTTTTTTTGAAAACGAAGAAGAAGGGGCTGCTGCCGTTGAGTCAGTTAAGCGTAATGGTTTAGCGGGATTCTTGTATCTAGAAGTATTAGATGCTTCTTTCTCATTTGATGGGGTAATTGGTGCTTTTGCGATTACTAATGATGTAGTCATCATTATGTTGGGTTTAGCTATCGGTGCGATGTTTGTCCGTTCAATGACCGTGCATTTAGTACATAAAGGCACTTTGGATGAATACATTTATTTAGAGCATGGTGCACATTATGGTATCGGTGCTTTAGCCATCATCATGCTGCTCAGTATCCACTTCCATATTCCTGAAATCATTACAGGACTCATTGGTGTTAGCTTCATTGTCGCTTCAGTGATAGCCTCCATGAAATATAGAAAGAAAGCAGCTGTTGAAGCTTAATTTACAGGAGAACAAAACATGTCTTTTTTAGATACTTTAAAACAAAAAGCGGGCGAAGCTCGTAGCAAACTCGCAACCGAAGTCAGTAAATTCCGTAATCGTGAATTTATGGAGGCCTGTGTCGCAGGTTGTGCTTTAGTCGCCGCTGCTGATGGCAGTATTGACTCTGCTGAAAAGCAAAAAATGATGAAATTCATCCAGCAATCAGATGAGTTGAAAGTGTTTGATACCAAAGATGTCATTAACTTTTTCAACAAAATTGCTGAAAACTTTGAATTTGATAATGAAATTGGTAAAGCCGAAGCCTTAAAAGTTATCGGTAAATTGCGTAACAAACCCGATGCAGCTCGTTTAATGGTGCGCGTTTGCTGTGCGATTGGTAGTGCAGATGGTGATTTTGACGACAAGGAAAAAGACATTATCCGTGCAATGTGCCGTGATTTGAACATTCCAAGCGATGATTTCGGGCTTTAAGGCTGAGCTAAAGCTTAGGCCAGTGAAGCCATAAGCAAACCATAATCAGCTCATTGTCATTGCCCACGCTTAGTCGTGGGCAATGATAACAAATAATAACAATAAGGACTTAAACAGAAGCCAGCCGCTCAATCGCTTTTTCGAGATTGCTCATGCTCGTTGCAAAGGACATCCGAATATAACCGGGTGCACCAAAGGCAGAACCAGGCACCATGGCCACACCCACTTTATCCAATAAATAGCTCGATAACGCAGTATCATCTGCCAGATCTAAGCGCTTAATCATACCTTCAACATTCGGGAAGCTATAAAAAGTACCCGCTGCAGGTAAGCAGTCCACTCCTTCAATCTTATTCAAACTCGCACAGACAAAAGCATGGCGCTTTTCAAAAGCATCGACCATGGTACGAATAAACGACTGATCCCCCGTTAAAGCAACCGTAGCAGCATATTGTGAAATTGAGCAGGGATTGGACGTACATTGCGATTGCACATCCGCCATTGCCTTCACTAAACGAGCGGGGCCTGCTGCATAACCAATCCGCCAACCGGTCATCGCATACGCTTTAGAGACCCCGTTCAAAACGAGAGTACGCTCATATAAATCAGGGCAAGCGGTTAAAATATTTACGAATTCTTGGTCACCAAACAGTGTGTGCTCATACATATCATCCGTAGCAATCAAGACTTGCGGATGTTTACGCAACACCTCGCCTAAAGCGGCTAACTCTGCAGTGGTATACGCCATTCCCGTGGGATTTGATGGACTATTCAGCACTAGTATTTTAGTACGGGGTGTAATCGCGGCTTCTAATTTAGCAGGCGATAATTTCAGTTGCTCTGCTTGAGTAGTTGGGACAATCACCGGTGTACCATCAGCCAGTAACACCATATCAGGATAAGAGACCCAATAAGGAGCTGAAATAATAACCTCATCACCGCTATCTAAGAACGCTTGGCAAAGATTATAGAAACTCTGCTTTCCGCCTGAAGATACAATGATTTGATTCGGTTGGTACTCTAAACTATTTTCATTTTTAAACTTATTAATAATAGCTTGCTTAAGTTCGGGTGTCCCATCGACAGCGGTATAGCGCGTCTTCCCCGCCCGAATTGCTTCCATGCCTGCATCTTGAATAAACTGAGGTGTATCGAAATCGGGTTCACCCACACTCAGGCTGATAATGTCGCGGCCTTGCGCTTTTAATTGTGCGGCTAAGGCGCTCATCGCCAAAGTAGGTGAAGGTTTAATGCGCCCGATGCGCTCTGCAAGTTGAATGTTCACTTTTTATAAATCAACCATTTAGCTTGGTTTCAAACAATAAGGCAAACCCTCTAAGGTTTACCATCCTTTTGTAGACTACTGCGGTGTCTTATGTTAACTGCTCGCAACTTAGAAAAACAGCAAGCTATCTTAGTTTCTCTGCTACTCAATCGACAGCCGCCTCTATAATTCACATCAAGCTAGTCGGTTTGCATGTTAATGCTTGTTCTATCTCACTGCCTTCTTACAAAAAACGAACAATAACCGTACAAACTAACTGTTTATCCACTTATTTCTTGCCCTATATGCTAAAATCTCCACATTATTTGGAGGTTTGCATGAGTGCTGCTAATCAATTTAGTCTCAATACCGATTACCAACCCGCTGGGGATCAACCGCAAGCGATTAGCTCATTGCTTGAAGGTTTGAATCAAGGTTTGCTTCATCAAACTTTGCTCGGTGTGACTGGTTCTGGTAAGACCTTCACGATGGCCAATATCATTCAAGCGACTCAACGCCCCGCCATTATTCTAGCGCATAATAAAACCCTCGCCGCTCAACTCTATGGCGAGTTTAAAGAGTTCTTCCCCAAGAATGCCGTCGAATATTTCGTCTCTTACTACGACTATTATCAACCAGAAGCTTATGTGCCTTCCAAAGATATTTATATCGAAAAGGATGCCTCGATCAATGATCATGTCGAGCAAATGCGTTTGTCAGCTACACGCAATTTGTTTGAACGAAAGGATGTCGTTATTGTTGCCACAGTCTCAGCGATTTATGGTTTGGGAGACCCTGAATCTTATTTAAAGATGCTATTGATTTTAGTGCGTGGCGATAAGATTGATCAGCGAACCCTCCTGCGGCGCATGGCTGAGCTGCAATACACCCGCAATGACTTAGATTTACAACGTGGTACTTTTCGAGTACGTGGCGATGTGATTGATATTCACCCAGCCGATTCGGATAAAGAAGCGATTCGGATTGAATTATTTGATAATGAAATTGAAAATCTCAGTTATTTTGATCCTTTAACCGGTGAGATGCTGCGCCGTGTACCACGCTTAACGATTTATCCGAAAACACATTATGTGACCCCCCGCGAAGTTTTACTTGAAGCGGTGGACAAGATTAAAGATGAATTACGGGATCGGCTCAGCCTACTGCGTAATGAGCAGCGCTTAGTTGAGGCACAACGCCTTGAGCAACGCACTTTGTATGATCTAGAAATGATTATGGAAACCGGCTATTGCTCAGGGATTGAAAACTATTCGCGCTATTTATCCAAACGTGCCGCTGGTGAGCCGCCACCGTGTTTATTTGACTATCTGCCACGGAATGCCTTGGTCTTTGTGGATGAATCGCATGTGACAATTCCGCAATTTGGTGGCATGTATAAAGGTGACCGCTCGCGCAAAACAACCCTCGTGGAATATGGCTTCCGTTTACCCTCCGCACTCGATAATCGCCCCTTAAAATTTGAAGAATTTGAACGTTTAATTCCGCAAGCGATTCATGTTTCTGCAACGCCGGGCAGTTATGAATTAGAGCATTCAGATAATATCGCTGAGCAACTCGTGCGCCCGACAGGTCTGATTGACCCACTCGTAGAGGTACGTCCGGTACTTTCTCAGGTGGATGATGTCATGTCTGAAGTGACGGAGCGGGTGAAAAAAGATGAGCGTGTGTTAGTCACTACCCTCACCAAACGCATGGCGGAAGATCTCACCGATTATTTAATGGAACATGATATTCGTGTGCGCTATCTGCATTCCGATATTGATACGGTGGAGCGGGTTGAAATCATTCGTGATTTGCGTAAAGGTGAGTTCGATGTTTTAGTCGGGATTAATCTCTTGCGCGAAGGTTTAGATATTCCTGAAGTTTCTTTAGTCGCCATTTTAGATGCGGACAAAGAAGGGTTCTTACGCTCTGAACGCTCACTCATTCAAACCATTGGCCGTGCCGCTCGTAACTCAGCAGGGAAAGCGATTTTGTATGCCGATAAGATCACTGACTCGATGCGCAAAGCCATTGATGAAACCGCCCGCCGCCGTGAAAAGCAATTAGCATTCAATGCGGCTCATGGCATTACACCTCAAACCATTCGCAAACGGATTGCTGATGTGATGGAGGGCGCTTATGCCAATGCCAAACGCGGTGATAAACATGGTAAAGGCAGTAAAATTGCCGAATCCAGCACGGATTATCGCAGTATGAGTCCTGCGCAAGCCGTTAAAACACTCAAGCAACTGGAAGAAAAAATGTTTGCTTTGGCCAAAAATCTGGAATTTGAAAAAGCGGCCGCTTTGCGGGATGAGCTTGCTAAGTTAAGGGCGCAAGTCTTTGGTTTAGACTAGAGCGCCCTGCCTAGCTTATGATCTAGTTACTTAATACCCGTATTTACTCAGGCTCATTCACTGTAGATTCGAAGCAACCATCTAGCATGACGGCTGCTTCATTGCATCACGAATATTATATTAGTGCCCCTTGTGGCTGAGCTTATCCATGACGGCATACAACACCCCAGAAACAACAAAGGTCAGATGAATCCCCACCATCCACATCAAATCTCGATCTGTTAAATCACTCACCGCCATAAAACCTTTCAACAACTCAATGCCCGAAATTGCAACAATCGAACCGATTAATTTAATTTTTAAATCCGTAAAACCGATCTGCCCCATCCAATCGGGGCGATCCGTATGCCCATGTAAATCATCCATTTTAGAAACAAAGTTTTCATAACCACTAAAAATAATGATGATCAACAAATTCATAATCAAAGAAATATCAACAATCGACAATACACCGACTATGATTTCTGAGCCATCTATCACTAGAATATTCGTAGCGAGTTCCCACAGCTGTTTGAGCGCTTTAAACATCAATAAAACCATGCTGATCACTAAGGCTAAATAAATAGGGGCAGTCAGCCAGCGACTAACAAATAAAAAATGTTCAAAAGCACTTTCTAGCTTTTTCACTGTTAAACTCCATCGATCCATTAAGGCTGCCAAGTATAACGAACCGATCTTTAAAAGTTTAAATTTCCTTAGGCAATTTTCTGACCCTCAAGCCATAAACAGGTTATCATGGCACCCAAAAATAACCCTTTTTAGGACAAATACATGCCACAACAGCTACCCCCCCTGAATGCTTTGCGAGCTTTTGAAGCCGTTGCGCGTCACCAAAGCTTCACCAAAGCCGCAGAAGAGCTTTTTGTGACTCGTGCAGCCATTAGCCATCAAATTAAGCATTTAGAAGAGTTTTTAGGCGTTGAATTAGTGGAACGCCATAATCGTTCCATTAGCTTAACGCGAGCAGGCGAGGCGGCTTTACCCAAGCTCAGAGAGGGGTTTAATACCCTAGCCGATGCAGTGCATCTCATGCGCTCCCAAAAAACCAATGAAAGTTTAAGCGTTTGGGTAGCGCCTTCTTTTGCCTCAAAGTGGCTTGTACCGCGTTTACATACTTTTTCTCAGCAGCATCCTGAGATTGATATGCGCATTAGCGGTGAGGCTAAACTCGTGGATGCAACTGAACAACACGGCGCTTTAGATGAATTATTCCGGGCGCATGAAATCGATGTGATGATTCGCTTTGGGCAAGGTAATTATCCGGGCTGCTTAGTGGAAAAATTGTTCTCGGTCGAAGCGGTACCTTTATGTAAACCTAGTTTACTGACAGAAAGCGAGCATCCATTGCGTGAGCCTGCCGATTTGCGCTTCCATACGCTCTTACATGATGATACACCCTATATAGGTCGCCCAAGCTGGGAACGCTGGTTGCAACTGGCTAAAGTGGAAGGTGTGGATTTCAAACGAGGCCTCCATTTCAATCATGTATCACTGGCTATGGAAGCGGCTTTAGATGGGCAAGGTGTCTTGCTGAGTATGGATGCGCTCGCTCAGCATGATATTGACGCAGGGCGTTTATGTATTCCCTTCCCACTGAGCATGCCCTTAGAACATGCCTATCATGTGATCCGGCCTAAATCCGCCACGACCAACCAACGCGCGGCCTCAGCCTTTATCGCTTGGGTTTTAGCAGAAGCTGAAGAGCAAGAAGAACAAGAAGAGCAGCGCTTAGCTTAAAATCGCTGCATTCTTGATTTCAGCATAGACACTTTGCCCACGCTTAAGCTGCAATTGATAGGCCGTTTGGCGGGTAACTTGAGCTAATAATAACTCCGTCCCGACTTGTAAACGAATCGTGGTATAGCCCAGCATAGACTCGATCATTTCCAAGACTTGAGCGGATAAATGGTTGCAGGGTTCAGAGTTCGTCGGCGGCTGCAAACTAATACTCACATCACGGGCATAAATCCGTAACCGCCGCCTGCTAGCTTTCGGCAAATCGACAGAGGGTACACACAAAATCCCTCCCGAAAAGCTTAATTGCAATAATTGAAAGACGGCATCATAAGCCAAGACTTCAGCGGTCAATACACTCGAAGCGCGTTGGCTTTGGGCTAAGGGTAAATCCAATCGCGTCAAGACCGTTTGTAACTCGCCACCCGCCAATACCTTGCCTTGATCCATGAGCACCAAATAATCAGCGAGTTGAGTCATTTCCTGCGGGGAATGGGTGACATATAAAACCGCTAACTGCAACTCACGCTGTAAATGGCGCAAATAAGGCAAAATTTCATATTTATGGGCTTGGTCAAGCGCGGCTAACGGTTCATCCATTAATAATAATGCAGGTTCTACTGCTAAAGCACGCGCCATCGCTACTCGTTGTTTTTCCCCACCAGACAGCTTGGCTGGTTTACGTTGAAGCAAATGTTGGAGATTTAATAACTCAATCACGGCCGCTAAACGATCACTTGACTTTGAGTGAATGCGCTTGCGACCATAGTCAATATTCTGCTGTACGGTTAAATGTGGAAACAAACAAGACTCTTGAAATACATAGCCTAAAGGGCGTTGATAGGTAGCTAAACGATAGCTTTGTGCACTATCCTCCCAAAGCTGCTCTTTTACTTTGCAATAGGCCTGCTGGGGACGTTCTAAACCTGCGATGCAGCGCATTAATAAAGTCTTGCCTGACCCCGAACTACCTGCAATGACACTAAAGCCGCTGGCAGGCAGCTCCAGTTGAGCCTTTAATTCAAAGGCTGCTAATTTCAAGTGAAAGCTTGCAATAATAGGGGTCAAATGCTATTTGCCTCGATTCAAATAATACAAACTCAGCAAAATACTAAATGAAAACAGCACTAATAAAGCCGCTAATCCATGCGCCGCCTGATAGTTCATCGCCTCCACATGATTATAAAGCTGCACCGAAATCACGCGGGTTTCTCCTGAAATATTTCCGCCCATCATCAATACCACGCCGAACTCACCCACGGTATGGGTAAACCCCAAAACTATCGCCGTCAGAAAACCCGACTTAGACAAAGGCAACACGATGGTAAAGAAAGCATCCAGTGGAGCGGCGCGTAAAGTCATGGCAGCCTCCCATAAACGCTTATCCAAACTACTAAACACGGCTTGAATAGGCTGCACCACAAAAGGCAAAGAATAAATAACCGAGGCAATTAATAAACCACTGAAACTAAAGGGTAAAGTCTCTAGGCCGAGCTGTTGCATAAACTGCCCCGCCCAGCCTTTTGGCCCTAAGAACACGAGCAAATAAAAACCTAAAACTGTCGGTGGCAACACGAGCGGTAAAGCCACTAAAGCATTTACCGGCGCTTTCCACCAGCCTTGAGTATGTGCCAAATGCCAAGCCAGCGGTGTCGCAATTAGCAATAACACGCCGGTTGTGAGGCTCGCAAGCTTTAGTGTTAAAGCAATAGCGATCCAATCTTCAGTGCTTAGGCTTAGCATGAGGCTTGGCATGATTTGCCTTAATTAGCGGTTGGCAAGCCATATCCTGCCTCAGTGATGAGCTTTTGGGCGGCTGGCGTTTTGAGAAAAGCTAATAGAGCCTTAGCTGCCGGATTATTTTGCCCTTTCGTTAACAACACCGCATCTTGCTGAATCGGCGCATAAAACCTATCCGGTATTTGCCAGACCGAACCCTGTTTTAACCCCCCAGCCTGCACGACCTGCGACCAAGCCACGAAACCCAATTCCGCATTCCCTGTACTCACAAAATCATAAGTTTGACTAATATTTTCACCCTGCACTAGCTTGGACTCTAAGCTTGTTGTTAAACCTAAATGCTCTAATACCTCCCATGCTGCTGCACCATAGGGAGCTGTTTTTGGATTCGCTATCGCTAGATGTTTAAATTCATTCTTTTGCAAAACCGCACCTTGCGCATCAATATAATCTTGATTACTACTCCACAACACAAGCTTACCCAAGGCATAGGTAAATCGGCTATCGGCGATGGCTAATTGTGCTGTGACTAGTTTCTCTGGTGTTTTACTATCTGCCGATAATAAGACTTCAAACGGTGCTCCATGTTCAATCTGTGCATACAGTTTGCCGGTTGCCCCCGCAGAAATTTTCAGCTCATGCCCCGTTGTGGCTGTAAAAGCGGTGGCTAGAGCCTCTAATGGCTTAGAAAAGTTAGAGGCAACGGCCACTTTTACTTCGTCAGCCTTTAATACCGAGGCCACACTACTCAACAAAATAAGTAAACTGAACCCAAGTCTTGGCATACCGATATTCCTTTAAAAGCATAACGCTAGTTAAAAAATTTTACAGCTCTAGATTTTCTGAGCGCTGCGCTAAAAATGCATCAAAATCCTGTTTAACCGCCCAAAATAGCTCAATTGCTTTTTCCCCTGTACTCGTCAAGCTCGCTCCCCCACCCCCTTTGCCACCGGTCGCACTTTGCACTAAAGGCAGTGTACTATGCTGATTCATTGAGTTGACCAACTCCCAAGCTTGCCGATAAGACATTTGCATCGAGCGTGCTGCTGCACTAATCGAGCCATATTCACGAATCCGCTCTAAGAGCAAGACACGCCCTTGCCCAAGAAAAGTTCCTTGGGGGCTTTCAATCCAAAATCGTCCTTTTAATTGATAAAGTGGCTGAGTCATCTAGCGCTATATAACAAAAAGCATAGCGCTTGGCCAGCCCAATCAAGCCAATAGCCGTTGATTAGGCGCTGTTTAAACGCAAGGCTAAGCGTATTTGTTGCTCAGTATCCGTGGCTAGTGCTTTACGGGGTACTGATTGACTATCGATACTTGCTAAAAAATGCACCTCAATCAAAATCTTTGGCTCTGCCAAAATTGCCCAAAGGTTTTGCATTAAAGTTTGTGGCGTGAGATAGGGAACCAGAGGATGAGTCTGGCCTTGCATGTTTAAATAGTGAATAGCCACCGGCTGAATCGGAGCTTGAGCAGTTACTGCTGCTGCAAATAGCCGCGCATGAAAGGGCAAGGTATTTTTATTATCACTGGTGGTGCCCTCTGGAAACATCAAGACACGCTCTTGCTGTTCTAAGCGCTTAGCAATGCATTCACTTGCCCCTTTAGCCCCATCGTGCTTACCGCGCTCAATAAATAAAGTTCCACTTTTAGCGGCTAACCAACCCAAGACTGGCCAATCTTGTACTTCACTTTTAGACAAAAAAGTCAGTTCTGTTTGCCCCCCTAATAGCGGAATATCCAACCAAGACACATGATTAGCGGCTAATAAGCTACCAACGGGAGCAGGTTCACCATAAACGCTCACCTGCCCGCCGATAATCTTAACTACCCGATTCAGCCACCAACGCTTGAGGCTTCGATAGCTTGGATCAGTCGCACGGCGCCGCAGACCAACTAAGATAGCGGTAAGCAAGACCCCTGCTAAAACGTGTAGAATCAAATGTAGAAATCGAAATACTTGCCTTAGCCGTCTCACAAAACGCTCGTTATCTTCATCGTTATCGTCAATAGTTAATTAGCAGATCCTTGCTTGGGGCGATTCGTATGGCGTACATCCTTACCTTCCACTAAATAAATGACATATTCGCAGATATTTTTGCAGTGATCCCCGATCCGCTCTAAAGAGCGTGCACACCATAGCACATTCAAACTATCCCGAATTGTGCGTGGATCTTCCATCATATGGGTTAATAGCTGGCGAGATAATACATCAAATTCAGCATCAATTTGCATATCACTTTCTGCAATTTGCTGCGCGGTTTCTGCATCCATTCGCGCCATCGTATCTAAAGTCCGGCGCAACATTTCGCGCACATGATCCCCTAAATGGCGCAAAGCGGTATGCAAGGAAGTCGCTAAGCCCTCTGTAGAAATCGCATGGCGGGCAATTTTTTCCGCCTCATCACCAATGCGCTCTAAATCCGTTACTGATTTAATAATACTAATCACTAAGCGCAAATCACCCGCAGCCGGTTGGCGACGAGCAATAATTTGTGTACAGGCTTCGTCAATTTCGACTTCTAAACGATTAACGCGATAATCCGAATAAGCCACCTCTTCGCCTAACTGACTATCATTTTCTATTAAAGCTTTTAGAGCTTTAGCTAATTGCTCCTCAACCAAACCACCCATTTGTAGGGATTGATTGCGCACATGCTCCAATTCTTGATTGTATTGATGTGAAGTATGCTGCCCAATATCCATCGGAAAACTCCTTATAATAATATTTTATAAATTTGGACTAACCAAACCGCCCTGTAATATAGTTTTCGGTCAAACGATGCTGCGGATTCGTAAAGACCTTATTCGTTTCATTCACCTCGACTAAATAGCCTAAATGGAAATACGCGGTACGTTGCGAAATCCGTGCGGCTTGTTGCATCGAGTGTGTAACAATACAGATCGTAAAACTCTGCCGAAGTTCATCAATCAGCTCTTCAATCGTCGCCGTCGCAATCGGATCTAAGGCTGAAGTAGGCTCATCCATTAAAATCACCTCAGGACTCACCGCTATCGCCCGCGCAATACATAAACGCTGTTGTTGTCCCCCTGACAAACTCGTCCCTGGTGCTTGCAAGCGATCCTTCACTTCATTAAATAAACCTGCTTTTTTCAAGCTATCTTCAACAATATCATCTAACTCACTGCGATTAGCGGTTAAGCCATGAATACGCGGCCCATAGGCCACATTATCATAAATCGACTTAGGGAAGGGATTCGGCTTTTGGAAGACCATCCCGACGCGTGCACGCAATAAGACAGGATCTTGTTCCTTAGCGTAAATATCCTCGCCATCCAATAAGAGTTGTCCGGTCACCTTACAACCGTCAATCGTATCATTCATCCGATTCAAACAGCGCAAGAAAGTCGACTTGCCGCAACCGGAAGGGCCAATCATAGCAATCACTTCATTCTTGCCAATGTCTAAATCCACCCCGAAGATCGCTTGTTTCACTTGATTATAAAAAACATCCACATCACGGGTGTAAAACTTCGGATCCTCTAAGAACGGGGCTCCTACAGGCTGAGCCGCCTGTTTGAGTTCCTCAACGATGGTTTGAATATCCAGCGGTTGATCTTTAGAGCTGGCGGCGGAGCTATCCTGTAAAATCGGAAGAGTCATAGTCGTATTTAAAGCTAGAGTGTTCATAGGCTTACCAGCGTCTCTCAAATCTTTTACGTAACAAAACTGCCAGTAAGTTCATCATTACAAGGAAGAATAACAGGACAATAATGGCAGCGGAGGTTTTTTCAGTAAAGGCACGTTCGGGGCTATCCGACCACAGATAAATTTGCACCGGTAAAATCGCAGCAGGATCGGTAATTCCATGCGGAATATCCACAATAAAAGCCACCATCCCAATCATTAAAAGTGGTGCCGTTTCCCCCAAAGCATGCGCCATACCGATAATTGTACCGGTTAAAATACCGGGCATGGCTAAGGGAAGGGTATGATGGAATACCGTTTGCACCCGTGAAGCCCCCATGCCGTAGGCCGCTTGGCGAATCGATGGAGGTACCGACTTTAATGAGGCTCGACTAGCAATAATAATGGTTGGTAAAGTGATCAAAGTCAGTACCAAACCACCGACTAAGGGCGTCGAGCGCGGTACTCCAAAAAATTGAATAAAGACCGCTAAACCCAGTAAGCCAAACACGATGGAAGGTACGGCAGCAAGGTTATTAATATTTACCTCAATAAAATCCACAAAAGGATTATTTTTCGGGGCAAATTCTTCCAAATAAATCGCCGCAGCCACCCCAATCGGGAAAGCCAAGGTCATGGTGACTAACATGGTATAGAATGACCCCATTAGCGCACTCAAAATACCGGCTTGCTCTGGCTCACGGGAATCGCCTGAAGTGAAAAAGGGAACATTAAAACGCCGCTCAATTTCACCTTTTGCCTCTAAATCATCCAGCCAAGCGAGCTGAAAGTCTTTAATACGTCGATCGGCTTCCGCCTGATTGCGATCAATATTGCCTTTAAAATAAGTATCAATATCGTCATCAACCATCACCCAAACCGTTTGCTGCGTGCCAATTAGCTGCGGATTCGCCATGACTTGTTTTTGCAAATCATAAGCAGCACTCGAACTCACCAGCTTTTTCAAGGCCATCTTTTGCTTGCGTTCTGTTACACCAGAGAAACGAGCATTTAAAGCATTCATCACCACCGTTTCATAATTGGCTGCCCGTAACTTTTCTTGGGAAGCGGTCGGCTCTACCCCTAAGGCTTCAGCACTCAGATTCACTTCTAATTTCATATAAGTTTGGGTAAACGCAGGCAAACCTTGCATGAAAATAGTTGTTAAGAGAATCGCCAAAAAGGTCAAGCTCAGCACAATCGACGCTAGGCCATAAAACCGGAAACGCTTTTCCCGCGCATAACGCTTAGCCAGACTGGCACGAACTAATTCTGTCTTATTACTCATGTTCCAGCTCCTGCTTAATCATACTGCTCGCGGTATTTGCGCACGATCCGCAAAGCCACAATATTCAAAATCAAAGTGAGTACGAATAAAGTTAACCCTAAAGCAAAAGCAGCTAAGGTTTTGGGGCTATCGAACTCTTGGTCACCCGTTAATAAGGTGACGATTTGTACTGTGACAGTAGTAACTGCCTCCAATGGATTGGCCGTAAGATTGGCAGATAACCCCGCCGCCATCACCACAATCATGGTTTCACCAATGGCGCGGGAAGCCGCTAATAAGAAAGCCCCAACAATACCGGGTAAAGCGGCAGGTAAAATCACTTGTTTGATGGTTTCTGAGCGGGTCGCCCCCATGCCATAAGAACCATCACGCATCGCCTGTGGAACGGCATTAATCACATCATCCGAGAGTGAAGACATGAAGGGAATAATCATCACGCCCATCACTAAACCTGCTGCTAAAGCACTCTCTGAGGCAACCGTCAAACCGATACTTTCCCCTAAATTGCGTATGAAGGGAGCAACGGTTAAGGCAGCGAAGAAGCCATATACGACGGTGGGAATCCCTGCTAATACCTCTAAGCCCGGTTTAACCCAAGCACGGACACGCTTGCTGGCATATTCAGATAAATAAATCGCAGACATCAAACCAACAGGTACTGCAATGATTAAAGCAATCACTGAAATCAATAAAGTGCCTGCAAATAAAGGCACCGCACCAAAGCTACCCGACCCTCCGACTTGATCATTTCGAATCGCGGTTTGCGGACTCCAATGTGTACCGAATAAGAACTCTGTAATCGGTACTGCTTGGAAGAAACGAATCGACTCAAACAAAACCGATAAAATAATCCCCAAGGTGGTAACTATCGCAATCGAGGCACAGAGGATCATCAAGCCGACTATGACTTTCTCAACTTGATTACGCGCACGGAATTGAGGTGCAATTTTGCGTAAGGCCCAGAAAATACCCAGCCCTGCCAAAGCAAATACCAATACCGATTTCATCAAATTGCTATTGGCTTGCAAGTCTAGATAATAGCGAGCGGCTGCTTGTTGTACAGGTTCGGCAGTTGGATCAATTGAGCCCGCCTTTGCCATACTTTCTACCCGATTCATAAACAGATTTACCGTGGTGGCATCTGCTGT
>JBJOOT010000072.1:0-15890 GCA_046051185.1 Pseudomonadota bacterium
TTTACTTATTGAAGCCAATGACTTTTATGAATCGTAGCGGTTTAGCAGCCCGCCAGTTAGCTGATTTCTATCGTATCCCCGTTCAACAAATTTTGGTTGCGCATGACGAGCTGGATTTACCCGTCGGTGATCTCCGTCTCAAGCAAGCAGGGGGGCATGGTGGGCATAATGGCTTACGGGATTTACATGCCCATTTAGGCGCTGATTATTGGCGGTTACGCTTAGGGATCGCGCATCCGGGGGATCGAAATAAAGTAGTCGATTATGTGTTATCCCCACCAACACGGGATGAGGATATAGCGATTCGACTGGCTGTCGATAAAGCGGCTGATCAAATTGCGCTAGTGCTAGCCGGTGATTTGCAAAAAGCGATGAATGAATTGCATCGTAAATAGAACCACAAAAAGGTAACTCTTATGGGATTCAAATGCGGGATTGTTGGCTTGCCCAACGTAGGTAAGTCGACTTTATTCAATGCACTCACTAAAGCAGGCATTCAAGCAGAGAATTACCCATTCTGTACGATTGAGCCGAATGTGGGCATCGTTCCAGTTCCCGATTTACGCTTGGATGCTTTATCCGCCATCGTGAAGCCAGAGCGCATTTTGCCAACGACGATGGAGTTTGTGGATATTGCTGGTTTAGTGGCAGGGGCTTCTAAAGGCGAAGGTTTAGGGAATAAATTCCTTGCGCATATCCGTGAAACGGATGCGATTGCACAAGTGGTTCGTTGTTTTGATAATGACGATATTATCCATGTCGCAGGCAAAGTTGATCCCACACATGATATTGATATTATCAATACCGAACTCGTGCTCGCTGATATGGAAAGTATGGAGCGAGCGGTACAGCGTTTAGCTAAAGCCTCTAAATCGGGTAATAAAGAGATGCTAGCGCAGAAAGAGGTCGCTGAGCGCTTATTAGCACATTTGTCTGAAGGTAAAGCCGCACGTTTACTCGCATTGTCACCTGAAGAACAAAAGCTTGCCCGTGAATTTCATCTGATCACTATTAAGCCATTATTATTCATTGCTAATGTCAATGAAGATGGCTTTGAAAATAATCCTTACTTGGATGCAGTCACTCGAATCGCTCAAGACGAACAAGCCCAAGTCGTGCCTGTTTGTGCGGCAATGGAAGCTGAACTATCTTTATTGGATGCTGCTGATCAGGCTGAGTTCTTGGCAAGTATGGGGTTAGAAGAGCAGGGCTTAAATCGGGTGATTCGCGCAGGTTACGAATTGCTCGGTTTACAAACTTTCTTTACCGCAGGTGTGAAAGAAGTTCGTGCTTGGACAGTGAATCGTGGTGCGACTGCCCCCAATGGTGCGGGTAAAATTCATACCGATTTTGAGCGTGGATTTATTCGTGCTGAGGTCATCGCTTATCATGATTTCATCACTTACAAGGGTGAGCAAGGTGCGAAAGATGCGGGTAAATGGCGCTTAGAAGGCAAGGATTATATCTTGCAAGAGGGTGATGTCGTTCATTTCCGCTTTAATGTTTAGTTCAGGCTTGACAGCATCCATGCTTAAGGCTAAGATTCGCAGCCTCTTGGCTACGTAGCTCAGTTGGTTAGAGCACAGCACTCATAATGCTGGGGTCGTAAGTTCGAGTCTCACCGTAGCCACCATTTTCAAAGCCCTTATAGCTTCGTTCTATAAGGGCTTTTTAGTATGCGCATCATGACGCTGATTCTTACCACTATTTTGCCCATTTTTATTCTTTTAATGCTTGGCTATCTCGCTAAGCGCAGCGGGTTTTTGCCGACTGATTTTTGGCCTTATGTAGAAAAAGCTTCTTATTATGTCTTATTACCCGCTTTGCTTATTCTTAATTTAAGCCAAGCTCAGATTCATTGGTCTGAGACTAGCCGTTTGATTATCGGTATTATTTTAGTGCCTCTTTTAGCAGGTTTAGTGAGCTTGCCATTTAAAGCCTTGCTAAGCCTAGATGCCGCTGATTACACCTCCTTTTTTCAAGGTGTTGTACGCTTTAATACCTATATTGGCTTGGCGATGTCTACAGTTTTTCCAGCGCCTGTGCCGACTTTGGGGGCACTAGTGCTCGCTGTGATGATTCCAGTGGTCAATATTTTGTGTGTGCTGGTGTTTGCGCTGTTTGTACAAAAACAATTAAAGCTGGGTGTTTTATTCAAATCCTTAGCAACTAACCCCTTATTAATGGCTTGTGTCATCGGGATCATCTTAAATATCTTACCTTGGAAGCTGCCCATTATTCTTGTCGAGGTATTTAAGCAGTTAGGGCAGATGGCGCTGCCAACGGGATTGCTTGCTGTTGGGGCAGGGCTTAATTTAGCGGCTTTAAAAGGATTGCATGCCTCTTTTTTTTGGAGTGCCGCTTTAAAGCTCTTGATAGTCCCTGTATTGGCTTTTGGCCTAGCACTAGGCTTGGGGTTAAATACAAGCTCCAGCATTATTTTAGTGGTCTTTGCGGCTTTGCCGACCGCGCCTTCTGCTTATATTTTAGCGCGTCAGCTCGGTGGAAATGCTGAGCTGATGGCAGGGATGATCACGGGACAAACTTTGCTGGCTTTAGTGAGTTTGCCGTTGATTTTGTCTTTTTTGCTGCATTGAAGCAAAAATTATCGGTATAACCCATCGAGTTACGTGAATTATCGCTGAATTCATATTATGATTCGGCTCTTTTCTGTTATTTTTATAAACCCTTAATCAGGAGTTAAGTGTGGAACTGACCGGTGCCGAGATATTCGTTGAGTGTCTGAAGGCAGAAGGGGTTGAAACCATTTTCGGTTATCCGGGTGGGGCAGTCTTACATATTTATGACGCGCTCTACAAAGAAGCCGAGCATGTCAACCATATTCTGGTACGACACGAACAAGCAGCTGTACATGCAGCTGAAGGCTATGCTAAGGCTACTAATAGACCTGGTGTGGTGTTAGTCACTTCAGGTCCTGGTGCAACCAATGCGGTCACAGGGATTGCCGATGCGTACATGGATTCAGTACCGCTGGTGGTGTTTACAGGGCAAGTTCCACGTCATTTGATTGGCAATGATGCTTTCCAAGAGGTGGATATTGTTGGGATTACTCGCCCTTGTGTAAAACATAACTTCTTAGTCACTGATGTGAAAGATTTGGCGTTGACGGTTAAAAAGGCCTTTTATATCGCCAGTACTGGTCGACCAGGCCCTGTTTTAGTCGATATTCCAAAAGATATTACCGCAGCGCGTTGTGAGTTCGAATATCCCAAGGATATTAGCATTCGCTCTTATAATCCGACCGTCAAAGGGAATAAGCGCCAGATTCGGCGGGCTATTGATTTGATGTTGGAAAGTAAGCGTCCCATCCTCTATACCGGTGGTGGGGTTGTGTTATCCGGCGGTGCGGCTGAATTAACGCAATTAGCGCGTGAATTAAAGTTTCCTGTGACCAATACGCTAATGGGATTAGGGGCTTATCCTGCCACTGATCCTTTATTCGTCGGTATGCTGGGTATGCATGGGACTTATGAAGCTAACCATGCGATGCATCAATCGGATTTGGTGATAGCGATTGGGGCGCGTTTTGATGACCGTGTGACAGGCAATATTGAGAAATTCTGCCCGCATGCAAAAATCATTCATGTCGATATTGATCCCGCCTCCATTTCTAAAAATGTGAAGGTCGATATTCCGATTGTGGGCGATGTGAAGCATGTATTAGGTGATTTGCTAGAAGAATTACATTCACGTAAAGATTGGCAGACAGCCGATATCAGTGCATGGTGGGCGCAAATCAATGAATGGCGTAAAGCCGATTGCCTGAAGTATGACCAAGACAATGAGTCGATTCGCTCGCAGTTTGTCGTGGAAAAACTCTGGGAAGTTACCGGCGGGGATGCTTATGTCACCTCTGACGTAGGTCAACATCAAATGTGGGCGGCTCAGTTCTACAAATTTGATAAGCCTAATCGTTGGATTAACTCGGGTGGCTTAGGCACGATGGGTTTTGGCTTACCTGCTGCGATGGGGGTACAAATTGCTTATCCTGAGGCTACGGTGGCTTGTATTACAGGGGATGGCAGTATTCAGATGAATATTCAAGAGCTCTCAACCTGTATGCAGTATCAATTGCCGATCAAGATTATTACCTTGAATAATGGCTATTTGGGGATGGTGCGCCAGTGGCAAGAGTTTTTCTATCAGAAGCGCTATTCCATGTCTTATATGGATGCACTGCCCGATTTCGTCAAATTAGCTGAAGCTTATGGCCATGTGGGTATGCGCATTGAGCGTCCTGCAGATGTTGAAGGTGCACTGAAAGAAGCGATGGCAATGAAGAATCGTTTAGTGTTTATGGACTTCATTACTAAACGTGAAAGCAATGTTTATCCGATGGTTCCAGCCAATGCTGGTCACAATGAAATGATCTTGGTGTAAGCGATGAGTGACGAAACACGGCATGTAATTTCCATTTTAATGGAAAACGAAGCAGGTGCCTTGTCGCGGGTATCTGGCTTATTTTCAGCACGCGGCTATAACATTGAGTCACTAACGGTAGCACCTACTGAAGATGCTACTTTGTCCCGCTTGACCTTAGTGACTTTGTGCAGTGAGGAAATCGTTGAGCAAATCATGAAGCAACTCCACAAACTGGTGGATGTAGTCAAACTCATGGATTTGAATGATTATCCGCATATTGAACGTGAGATGATGCTGGTCAAGGTTGATGTACAGAAGCACGGTTCTTGTGATCAAGTGAAGCGCTTATCAGATATTTTTCGGGCGCGGATTATTGATGTGAGTGACAAAACCTATACGATTGAAGTGACGGGTAGTCGTTCTAAGCTGGATGCTTTCTTACAAGCTTTAAGTGAGGCGCGAATTATGGAAGTCGTGCGTTCAGGGAGTATGGGGATTGCGCGTGGCTCGAGTGCTTTAACTGTATAAGCGACAAGCGCTAAGCGGGAATTAAAATTAGGGACAGTTTTTACTGTCCCTTTTTTGTCTTAGGTACGCAAATTAAAAATGGGCTGCTGCTGCATATCCAGTAAGTGATGGCTTTGTAGCCAAAGCCGTGCATCCACTGCGTCCTCTTCAAACCAGCGTTGGGCTGAGCCTAAGCGAAAGGTATATCCCCAACGATCCATATCCAATAGAGCACGGCTTTTACCAAAACTAGGGAATTGTTCGGCAAGTACAATCTGCAAATAGCAGACAGCATCTTCTTCTGAGGTTTCTCCACCTGCATCGGTATGTAAGGATTGGCGGCGCTTTTCATCCATACAGATGAGATGACAAGTTTCATGTAAGAAAGAGTGCACTGGGGTATCCGGGCGGATATAAACCGTGCGTCCGATGATCCCCGCTTCGGCTTCACCCCAATAGCTCCCCGGAATAGTCGTAGCGGGTGCTAATATCTTTAAAGCAAGGCCATAGCATTCTAGCAATTGCTGCAAGGCGCTAAAGGGTAATTCAGCAACCTGCATGACCTGATCAGGAGCGCTCACAACCAATACTTACCCGCTGCACCTACTACAATCGTGATCAAACCAAGCATTAGGTTAAGCCCCACTAAAAAGCGGATTTGGTTTAAAGCTTTACCGGCTTCTTGCCAATTAGACTGTTGCACATAGCGAGTGAGGCGCTTATAAGGTGCAAAGAAAACATGTAGGAATATCGCCATCATTACCAAGCCTAGAGCCTGCATGATATGGATGAAGATCGGCGCATTTTTCATCCCACCGTAAGGGCCGAATAACATCCAATAGCCTGAGCCAAGAATCAAGGCAAGGCTTACCCAAACCCAAGGAAAGAAACGGCTAAAAACATGCTGCCAAAGGGGTAGGCGTTGGGGAGGCTGTAATTGGCTAGCAGCTACTGGGCGTAAGATCATATAGGCGAAAAACATTCCGCCTACCCAAACGGTAACAGCGAGTATATGTAGCGCTAAAGCAATTGACATGCTGACTTCCTTTTAACTAATAAATCCTTAAACTTTATTGGGATAGTGATAATAATCATCGCCATAACCCAAACGCTCTGCATCTTTGACTTGATTCAAAATAATCCCAGAAACACTTGCACCGGTCTCCTGTAAGCGTTTGAGCGCATTAGTAATAGTACTGGTGCTGGTATCAGTGGCATGAACGGTCAGCAGCGTGATCTTGGCTAAAGAGCTTAAAATCATTGCATCTGCTAAACCTAAAATAGGTGGGCCATCTATAATGACTAGATCATAATGCTGAGAAGCTGCTTTTAGCAGGGCTTCCATTTTAGTGTTGGCTAATAACTCAGAAGGATCTGTGGGGGGCGTACCCGCTACGATAATATCTAAATTCGGTACATTAGAGGCTTGAGCCAATTGCGCCAAAGGATATTCACCGGACAGATAGCCGACTAAATTTTGGGGATTACGTGTGCCAATTAATTTGTGTAAAGAAGGATTACGCAAATCAGCATCAATCAATAACACACGATTTCCGGTATGGGCAAAAGCACTTGCTAAGTTCATGGCCACCGTTGTTTTGCCTTCATTGGCGCGTGCACTGGTGATGAACAAAATGGCTTCTTTTTCTTGATCACGCAACTTGAAGCGAATCGTGGTACGTAACGAACGGAACGACTCAGCTAAAGCTGATTTGGGTGAGTTTAGAACTAATTGTGAAATCTTCTTAGGATCATGTTCATTCACAGCAGGAACTAAGCCTAAAACGGGTAAATGGGTCTGACGTTCTAATTCGTTAATATCCTTAACGCTATCATCCATAAACTCGCGTAAGAAAGCCGCCGCTATGCCTAGAAATAAACCTAATAAACCCGCAAAAACAAGATTTGTTGAAAGTTTAGGTTTGAATTTTTGTAAAGGTGGTAAGGCTCGGTCAATAATGCTGAGATTATTGCTGCCAGCTTCTCCAACGACATTGATTTCTTTTAAGCGTTGCAAGAGACCTTGGTATAAGGCTTGATTGGTTTCAACTTCCCGCTCAAGGGTATTATAAGCAACTCGACTATCTTGATAGATCAACGCTTTCTTTTCTTCTTCGCTTAAAGCATCACGTAGTAATTCAGCCCGTTTTCTAGCCGCCGCGAGTTCGCCTTGGCGAGTTGGGTCGGTTTCAATAATGATGGCTTCACTTTCAGCTTTGACCAGCTCTTCAGATAGACGCATAATTTTGTGCGAGCTGGTATTGGATTCTTTGTCATCTAAGTTGATGATGGTATTTTCTTTAGCATAAGTATTGAGCGCTTTTTCACTTTCTTGCAATTTAGCCTTAGCATCTTGAATCCCTTGTTGTAACAGCGTTTGGGCATCGCCAGTGAGTTCTAAACGGCGCACACGGCTGGTTTCAACAAATTCTTCAACAATAGCATTGGCTACTTCGGCGGCTTTTTCTGGGCTGGAGGCATCAAAGTTAATCGCCACTAAGCGCGAGTTTTTTATTGGCTCAATCGTCAGATTTTCAATAATGGCATTGGCTAGTGCAGTTTTGCTATTGGCATCACTAGTGGGTGAAAATAGGGCTTTAATTTTACCAAGTAGTGATTGGCGAATGACTTCATCCGTCAGTTTTAACTTATCAATCACCGTTTCAATCAAGGAATACTGCCTGATTAATTGAAATTGTGTTTCATAAAAGTCACGAGTATCGCGAATGTCACCAGGGTTTAAAAAATTGACATCGATAACTTTGGTTGATTCTCGTTCAATTTGTAATGTAGCTGTGGCTCGATAAACAGGGCTACTTAACAAAGTGAGTAGCAGTGCGAGCAAAATAGTTGCTCCGGCCGTACCCAATACTAATTTTTTCCGACGTACCAGAGTCTTCCAAAATTCACGCAGATCGAGGGTATCCTGAGCCTTGGCATAAGCTGGAACATAGTTCGTTCCATTGACTTGACTTGCAGTATTCTGATTCATAGTCGGTATCAGTAAATTCTTTGGGTTAATCGTAGTTTCAGCCTCTGAGACTAAACCAATGCTAGTTAAAGCACTGAATTCTAGCTTGTGGCCAGCGAGTGTGCATAGGCTTAAGTATTTGAGCTAGCTTTCCCAGATGAACCGTAGCATGAGTTGATCAAACGCCGTAGGGGTGTTTCCATATATTTAAACGATAAAATAGAGGCTACGGTTAGTAAGATCGCAAATAGATAATAGTGCAGATTAGCATCTAAAGGTAACCACTGGCCTAACACACGGTCGTAAATACCGTAAGCTGGCCGCTGCAGAATATACAATGAATAGCTCGCTTCGCCTAGCAATACTAAAAAAGGTAAAGACATGAAGCGCTTAGTCCATCCGTTATTAACCGCTAACAGCACTAAAATAGCCAAAAAGACAGGTGCAATTAAGCCATTATTATAATCAATCAGAAAGCCTAAATAGTGCTCAAAACGGGTTTCGTAAGCGAGCAATAAAATGACTAAGATACTTAAGACAAGAATACCTAAACCATTCCAAGCCTGATCGAGTTTGCGAAATTGCCCTTGGCAGAAGGCAACCCCTACCATTAAACCAAGCATGAAAGTACTCAGATGCATCAAGGGGTGATAGTAAATGAACTGATGTAAAGCACCTTTGGCTTCAAAACTAGCAGAGTTATGCAGCAATACTTGCAGTGTCTGCGTACTTAGCCAAAGTATAAGTGTTATAATCGTTAAGGTTTTTAAGCCTTTGGTATGCACCCAATACAATAGAAACGGAAAGCTTAGATAAAAGAAAGTCTCTACTGATAACGACCATCCCGGTGAGTTGAGTACCATTGCATAACCCGGTATCCACGCTTGCAACATTGTTAAGCTTAAACCAATGGCTACAGGGTCGCGTCCGTCTGTTTTGAGATTAGCTAGAATCATTAGCACTAAGGCTAATAAATACACTGGATAAATGCGTGCAAAACGTGCTAGCCAATATTTACCTTTATTAAACTCTAAGCTTTGAGCATTCGGCTGATAATAAGCAACCGCCATAATAAAGCCGGAGAGTACAAAGAAATAGCTAACAGCAATGGGGCCAGCAGTCACTACCGGATGCCACCATGCATGCGTGGCTGGGAAAGCCTGCTGGCCGAAGTGAAAGAATACAACCGTTAAAGCAGCGATATAACGTGTAAACGTAAGCTGATCAAGTTTCAAAATTTTCTAGTATTAGGTTTAATTTAATAAGCATTTTTGTCTGATAGCGCTTTAAATGCAGTGGCTAAAATAATCCGCAGATCCAAGCCTAAGCTCCATGAACGAATATACTCCATATCACATTCAACTCGCTTTTGCATTTTATATAGGGTATCGGTTTCACCCCGCCAACCGTTGACTTGCGCCCAACCAGTGATACCGGGCTTCATCATATGACGCTGCATATAACCAGGGATCAAGGCTTTATAAGCTTCATTATGAGCTATCGCATGTGGGCGGGGGCCGACAATTGACATATGTCCTTGAAGGACATTAAAGAATTGTGGCAGTTCATCTAACGAGGTTTTACGTAAGAAGGCGCCGACTTTAGTCACTCGTGCATCATTGCGCGTGGCTTGTTTAATCACATCACCATTTTCACAGACTGTCATGGTGCGAAATTTCCAAACTTGAAAGGCTTCACCACGTAAACCATGACGTGATTGTTTAAAAAGCACAGGGCCTGGTGAGCTGTACTTAATAGCGACAGCAATCACAGCCATTAACGGTAATAATAAAATTAACAGTAGGCTACCGATAATTAAGTCTTCTGCACGTTTGACGAGCGCGCGTTGAGCTGAAAGTGGTGCATCATAAATACATAAGACCGGTGTATCAGCAATTTCTAAATATTTATTATGCAACAAAGCATGTGTGAAATTATCAGGGATTAGGCGAACCGGCGTAATCGTATCAGCAAGTTGGCTAATTAAGTGGCTTGAAAAATGTTGGTTTTGATTGGGTAAGGCTAGATAAATCTGATCCCAAGTCCCGTTACGAGCGGCTTCTAAAAGCTCAGCAACTCCACCTATTTTGGCATAGGTACTAGGTAAACTCGTATTATCTGAATCAACACTATAGAAACCAGCAACTTGTAAGCCAGATTCAGGCTGTTGATTGATTGAGTCTGCAAAATGTAGCCCTGTGTCGGTGATACCAACAATCGCAATATTACGATTATGAATACCAATCCGTTTTAAATAAGAAAGTGCAGTACGTAAGGTATAGCGACTAATAATGAGTAGTGCAGGGGTAGTCAGCAACCAACCCACTAATACAACCCGTGAAAACTGATCAGAGCTTTTAGCGACGAAAATAATAAAAACGATTAAGAAAAAGGTGGTAAGCCAAGTGACAACCATGCGCATCGCTTCATCACGGAAGAAGGGGCGACCACTCCAAGAGGTATAAATATCGGTAAAGCGCCCGACTAAACCAAAAATAAGCGCAGCACCTAAACCAACAGCTAAATAGCCATCGGTGAAATCATAACTAGGGGCATAAACGGAGGCTAGGAGTACAATGCTTAAAATAATCAGGGTATCTGCACTGCGGTAGACGAGTTCAGAACTGATTTTTTTATCGACCATCGATATATTCCATCCACAAGTCTTATCCTAACGCTTTAGGCGTAGGGCTTTATTGTCACAATTGCTTATCTACAGCTATTTTGACAAAAAAACAACAAATTTCACTTGAGAGTGAAAGATCTTGTTTTTAGCTTATTTATCATAAGGAGCTGTTCTATAAGCAAAACTCGATTTTTGCGGCTAGTAGACACTCAAATCGGCCGCTATTCTGCCATTAAATATAGCTTAATTCAGCAATTTGTGTCGTAAAAAAAATACAAATGTAGTTATTTTTATGACAACCGTTAGCCTCTAGCTGGATGAAGCTTGTCGAGAACTATGGTCGGTCTCCCAACGATAGTTAGCTAAATGCTTAAATTGCTGCTTAGCTCTTAAACGAATCAGGCTAGCAATCATCAGGTAAATGCTAACGGCTAGAAAATCTTTGCTAAATAAGCGAGTACGCATAATTTGTGAATAAGGCTTTTCTTGAGCCTTGGTACACAGCTTGGCGGCTGCTAATTGCATATTGCCTAAGCGCGCTCTAGTTTTAATTTTAATTAAAGATTTGAGATTTTGCGGGGCTTTAATAAAGACTTGAGTACCACGTACATTACCACGCTCGTGGGCTGCAAACTGGCAACGTACAAAACCATCATCATTGATGACCTTCGGAAACTGAGTAAAGCGTTGGCGGCCTGCTGCAGAAATAACAAAGCTACAGGTAGCGACCACGCCCTCTTGAATATAAGGCAGACTGAGCCAAACTTTATAATACTGTTGTACCAGCCATGAAGAATGTGTGGTATCAATGACTGGCTCTGGTGCGGCTAAGAGGAGTTGGCCTTGAGACATGACGGCTGTAATGGTTTGAACAGCCCCTTCGGATAGGCGCGTATCGGCATCAATATAAAACACTGGCCAAGATACAACATGTTTTTCCGCTTCATTCAGCGCATTAACTTTAGACGGGGTTGGAAGATCAAGGCAGACGACTTGGGGATATTCTTGTTGGACGATAGCGGCGGTATTATCTGTGCAACCATTACAGGCAACAATAATCCGATCAACGCCTGCTTGTTTCAGTAAACTATCTAAACAAGCACGAATGACGGTAGCTTCATTATGGGCTGGAACAATAATACTAGGCATGGCTTATGAATATCCTTTTAACCAATGAGAACGTGCTTGATAAACCGTTTGCCATTCCTGTCTTTGTTCAGATTTAGGCTTAAAGAGACGATGAGATAAATATTTATTAAAAATATAAAGCCATAATAATGATTTATAAATAGGTTGTTTCCACTGACTGATATGGCGATTAATTAGCTCTACTTTGCCTGTTAATAATTTAATTTGTTTTCCTGAAAAGCGTGCATGGCTTACACCACCATGATGAATAATGCGGGCAGTGGGTGTGACAATAGGTTGATAGCCTTGTGCTTTAGCTCGTAAACAAAGGTCAGCTTCTTCTGCATACATAAAAAAGCTTGGATCTAAGCCACCTAGCTGATCCCAAACTTTGCGGGTAATGAGAAAAAAACAGCCAGATAAAATATCGACTTCTTTAACCGTGTCACGTTGCCAACAGCCGTAATTGGCGTGGTTAAAAAAGCAACTTGAGCTGAATAGTTTGCTTAAACCGAAAGCACTAAACAGCAGCGAGAAAAAATCAGGTTTCGACCAAGCATGTTGAGTATTAAGACTCAAGTCATTGTTTAATGTGATCCCCCCCCAGATACCATGCTGAGGATGTTGCTCGGCAAACTTGAGTAGGTGATCAATCGCACCGTCTAAAACGACTGTATCTGGATTCAGTAACAGTAGATAAGTCCCTTGTGCATGGGCAACACCTTGGCAAACACCGCCTGCGAAGCCTGAGTTCTCAGCACTTTCAATTAATTGAATAGTGGGAAACCTATCCCGAATCAGTTCAACAGACTGATCTGTTGAATGATTATCTACGACAATCAGTTCATAAGCGCTCTGAGTTTGTTTTTGCACTGATTCCAGAGCGCGTAGCGTGTACTCAGCCGTGTTATATGAGACGAGGATGATACTAACTAAGGGTTTCATTCAAAGTAGGGTTAGGCAAAGTTGAATTAGTAGGTTCTTTCGGAGTAGGGACTGAGTTATTAATCAACCGCCCATACGGTTTGGTATGAATACCACTACGAATCACATGAGCAGGATTGCCAGCCACAATTGAGCCAGCTGGAATATCTTTGGTCACTACACTACCCGCTGCAATAATGCACTCATCGCCAATGGTAATACCGGGCATAATGATCGACCCACAACCGATAAAACAGCGTTTACCAATTTTGGTCATTTGCTGATAAGCCCCAGCATGGCGTTCAGTGGCATAATCATGCGAGAGGATGATGCTATCAAAAGTCACCATCGTTTCTGCGCCAATTTCTAAGCCAGTGGGATTGGTTTTGTCCATCCGTGCTTTGAGAGAAATGCGCACGCTCGGGTCTAGTTTCATTCCATAAAAAGAACGTAAATACCAGTTGTAGGCATAAAGCAGACTATGACGGAAATGCAGTATCCACATGAATACTTTTTGACTGACAAAGCGTGGCTTCATGTTGTTGATTTCCCCTATTTCCGAGTGGCTAAGGCCGTAGTATTTGCAAAAGATGCTTGTTCCGGCATGAGATAGTATTTTGCCCAAGACATCGCGCCTAGGGTAAAGAAAAACATAGGCTGCAATTTATCAAAATAGTCAACAGTGAATCCTATAAGAATTAAGGACATGAAGGATAATATCCATGCAGTCACCATCCATTTTACGGTTTCGTCTTGACGATGAACTTGATTTAGTACACTGAAAACAGCATACAAACAAGCTGTGAGTAACAAGATAAAGGCGAAAATACCATGTTGTAGGGTAACCAGTAGCCAGAAGCTGTCAATACTATCGCCCATCCAATCTTTCCAATACGGGCGAGTCCAATCATTGTGAGCAATCCCTAAAATCGGATGATCTAAAATATCATCCATACTGTATTCCCATTGCAACAGGCGGAAATAGCCAGTATTGGGATTAAAAGTAAGATAAGAGATTAAAATTCCAAAAAAGCCACGATTGGACAAGGCTTGGATTAACATGGCCCCCGCTAAACCACTAAAAAATAAAGCAACCCAGAAGCGCCGAGCGGTATGCCAAAATTTAACCAGTAAAACGGTGAAGCCTTGGAAAATCAAGGAAAGTAATGGAGCAGAAGACAACGTTGTCAGCATCGAAAGGCTTAAGCCGAAGATGGCAATGAATTGTCGGATTTTTTGTTGCCGCCAGAATAATAGAATCGCAAAGGGAAAAAAGAGAGCTGCTAAAGTTCCATATAAAATGGGGTGAGCGAATACACTGGTCGTGCGCATAATATTGCCACGAAGATAATCGCTGGTATAAAGGCGGTAATCAATGGAGATGTGTCCAGTGATGCGTTCAGCCCATTCATGCAAAATTCGGTGATGAGATAAAGCTTCATAAACAGCAGGCAGGGTGAGCGCTACCAAAATCCAAATAAAGGCTTGATTGATTTTATAGTAGCGTTCGGGCGTGGTGATAAATAGTTTAGCTAAATAAAAAGCACCGAGCGTTTCTAAAGAATAAAGTCCGGTAGACTCGATGGCTTTTTGTAAACTGTGATTATACCAGAAGCTTGCAAAGGCAATCACAATTAAGCCTAGCAACAGAACATCCGTCAGGTCGGCTCGTTTGAGAACGGTGCGAAAATTAAAAAAAGCATAGACCAAGGTCAAAGCAAGGACGATTCGATAGGTCTCGATACGGACTGTTCCAGCCATAACGAAAAATTCGACTGGAATAAAGATGGAGATGACAAATAGGATGGCAAGAATTCTTAGCATAATTGTCTAAGCATAACCACTTAATAGGCGGTTTTTGAAGAAAAATACGATCACTCCACCCGTTAAGAGTAGGTTCGCTGCTAAAGTTGCCATTGCAGCGCCTTCAATACCGTAATGGGGAATCAGCAAGTAATTGGCAACTAGGTTGGCGAGCAGAGCAACAAACAATAAGCTATTAAGATAGCGTACTTGCTCACGAATAATGAACATAAAAGAGAAAGTAAGTGCCAAACCTCGGACTAACTGCCCTAATAATAAGATGATTAAAGTCGTCGTGGCTTGGACATAACCCTCGTTAAATACCGCTAAGGTCGGTTTGCCGACTGCTGCAATCAATACTGTGACCGTGGTTAAAATCGCTGCGACTAACAGAGTGGCTTGCCAGAAAAACTTACGGATTCTTTCAGGGTTCTGCTTGTGCATCCTTAAGAGGCGTGGATAGATCGTGGCATCCAAAGCCCCTAAAAAGAAACCACTGACAAAGGATAAGCGTGCTGCTACCGTGAAGAGGGCTACATCTTCATTGCTCAAAAGCCAACCGGTCATTAAGGTATCTGCCCACAACATCAAAAAGGCAAAGAAAGAGACCGGAGCGAGTGGAATCGAACCTTGGAACACTTGTTGACGTGAAAAAGGGGCTTGACGGTTTTTTAAAGCGGGCAACCAAGCTCGTAGCCAGTAAAAGGATAAAATGCCTGCTAGACCTAAGGATACAGTGTAAATCCATAAATAATTTTGATTGACTGGAAACCAAGGCCATAGCGCGAGCATGACTAGCATCATACACACTGCAGGCAGGGCATTTTGAATCAGTAATGATTCAGAAATATGATGGGCTGCTTTCATAAAAGCAGAATTAGTCATCACTAGATTAAAGAACAAAATACCTAAAGCCGCGATCCATAACAGGCTGAGCTGAATATCACCATCAAATAAATAACGCTTGATCACTGGGCTTAAAGCAAGCCAAATAAAGATAAAAACGAGAGTGGTTAAGGCTAATAAACGAAAAGCACTATCAAGATGGCGTAATTGTGCTTGAGCTAAGCCCGTATCTGACAAGCCTGCAACTTCACGCACGAGCCACTGCTCTACACCAACCCGACTAAATAGAGCAATTCCGGTGACTAAAGTCATGAGCATGAACAGCATGCCTGCCTCATTCATCGGCAAACTCCGCGTGATCATGATTGCAACCGCAAAGTTTAAGCCCACTCCAGCAAAGCGGGCGATGATCGAAAACCCTGTTTGCCACAATAAGGAGGGATTATTAAGCTTCATAGTTTAGGCTCGAATGGCTTGATCAATGAAATTAATTAAATTCTGCCGTCGTTCGCTACCTAATTGGCCGCCAGCCGATAGCGTATCGTGTTGGTCTAGCAGTTTGCTTAAGTCCTCACAGGTTTTAGCGGTGTATACACCGGGGAGTTTTGCCATCCATTCCAAGCCATCAGCTTGATGATTATTCCGATGCTCACCCAATTCATACTGGCGATTCATGACAATAATGGGTTTGCTGTTTTCGAT
>JBJOOT010000073.1:0-15812 GCA_046051185.1 Pseudomonadota bacterium
CAACATACTCGTCAAAATAGCCCCAATACCGCCAGCAATCGCTGTGCTTCGTGTAGCGCCTCCCCCTAAGACAGCACCGAGTAAACCACCTAAAGCCCCACCGCGCCCGCCAAGTAATTTTTTCGTGGCTTGTGCAACGATTAAACCAAAAGCAACCCGACCTAAGGTTTTGACTAAACTCATTATTCACTCCAGTATGTTTGTATGTTTTTAAAGGGATTTCATTTGAAAAGCTAAGCACCTAAGCATGCGTCTAAACAGAGCTTAGCTCAATTTACCGCAATGGCCATTAAGCTTCGGCTATATGCTGTGGAGGGTCACTAACCGTCGCATGAATCATTGCCGATGAAAGGTAAGCACTAACACATCGCGCCAGGCCGCTTGCGTCTTATCCTCTGGAAAAATCGGCGTAACCCCATGATAAACCTTATGATCATTCACTAAGAGCAAATCTGTGCTGCTACTTAAGGTGCATTGACCGATGGTTTGCATCTGATTGTTATAAATATGACTCACTCCGCCTTGCACATTATGCCGATCTAATAACATTATCAAAATATAATCAGCACCATCTTTATGTACGCCTTCAGGCGTTGGCCTGCCCTCTTCTAAAGCTGAAGCTACAATCCGAAATTGATGGGCTTGAATCCGCCATAATTGGCTTGGATTAGTACTAAACTGCCGGACTGACCAAGCAATCAGCATTTTAAACACTGGATTCGATACGGTGGTTGGCAACCAAGCTCGAAAATAGCGATTGAACCCCCCATGTATCGCATTGTGATAACTCGATTGATAGTGTGGCTCATGCGGTAGCTGTTTTAAGCGTCCATATTGCCAATGAAAGACCGAATAACGGCGCAAACGATAACGCCCCCCATCCCGCAAATAGGGATCAGGTAAGAGTTGATTCCAGCTTCGACAAAAACGCTGATACGCATACGCCATTTGCTGACGCAATTGAGTTTGTAAGCGATTTTGCGAGTCACCCACGGCTACAATAAAGCCGAGTTGATTAAGCGGTGCGTTCACGATCCTTCCATCTTATTTCGGTCAAGACTAATAATTTACCCGTCTTCCAGTCAATTGCCCAGATCACTTAGGGGCTGTGGCAATTATCACAGCACGCACGGGAGCTGGATAGCCCTCAATGGTACGATGCGCATCCTCAGGATCTAGGAAATCCTGTAAGGACTCAAAGCGCATCCAAGCCGTCGAGCGCTGTTCATCGGTGGTAGTTGGGGTGACATCCACCGTGCGAATAGCTTCAAAGCCTAAGCGTCTAAGCCATAGCTCTAATAGCGCAACGGAAGGAATAAACCAAACATTACGCATTTTGCCATAACGATCCTCAGGCATCAGAACCGTGCGCTCATCGCCTTCAATAATCAAAGTTTCTAATACTAATTCGCCGCCGGCACGCAATACATTTTTCAATTCTTGCAAATGCTCTAAGGGGGAACGCCGATGATAAAGCACCCCCATCGACAGCACCGTATCAAAACCTTGCCCTTGGAAATCAGGTAGATCTTCACTCTTTAAAGGCAAAAAATGCACCGGCTGTTGCCCTGCATACTGCTTAATCAGCTGAAACTGCATGAGAAAAAATAGGCTCGGATCAATCCCAATTACCTGTTGAGCACCCGCCCCCAAGATGCGCCAGAGGTGATAACCACTGCCACACCCCACATCTAAAACTAAACGTCCTTGTAAGGGCGACAAATGCGGTAGCACTCGCGCCCATTTCCAATCGGAACGCCATTCCGTATCAATTGGCATCCCAAATACTTCAAACGGCCCCTTACGCCAAGGAATAAAAACCTCTAACGCCTTCCGTAAAGCACTCGCTTGCTCTGCATGAAGATCCTTAGCTTGCCCAATACGCACAGCAGCTTGCGTAAAATCAACACTGCTAGCCACTAAGCTCGGGAGCTGTGCTAGGGTATTTAACCAAAGCTCACGTTTACCATGAGCAGCCTCATAAACAGCAGCCTGTACTTGTTGGGGCAAAGTATCCAGCCAAGACGCTAAACGAGTTGCTGCCAAATCGCGATAAGCTTCTGCAAAACGCGCATCCAGTAAAGCGCTCATGCTTTCACCGCTAAAATGGATGCAAATACAAAATTCTGAAACCAGACTAAGCTGTCACTAAACCCCGCTAACTGCAAGCGTGCTTGATGAGTTTCGAGGGTATCGGGGAGCAGGACATTTTCTAAAGCAGAACGCTTTTGGCTGATTTCTAGCTCGGAATAACCATTAGCACGTTTAAACTCCAGATAAAGCTCTGTCATTAAAGCTTGCTGCTTGGGATCAGTTAATTGGATTTTCTCCGAGAGAATTAACACCCCATTGGGTAAAAGTGCTTCATAAATGCGCTGCATCAAGGCTTGCCGTTGAGCTGGCTCAATAAATTGCAAGGTAAAATTCAGCACCACGACCGAAGCTGGCTTAAGCGGTACTTGGCAAATATCCGCGCAAATCGTTTGGAAGCTGCCCGTTGGTAATTGCCGCTGCAAACGCTGTTCACAACGCTGAATCATGGCCTCAGAATTATCGACACATAAATACTGAACTTGTGGTTCACGCACCTGCTGAGCCATGGCTAAGGTCGATGCCCCTAGCGAACAGCCCAGATCATAAATAGCCGTATTCGCTTGCGCATAGCGCCTTGCAAACACACCCAGTTGACTAATCACAGTCTCATAGCCAGGTACTGAGCGCCGTACCATATCAGGGAATACATCTGCTACCGCAGCGGTAAAGGCAAAATCGACGACCTGTTGCGGCTGAGCAAAAATTTGATCACGAGAAGGGGTCAAGGCCATCACTCACCTTGCTCACCAAGCCAACGAAAATCAGCGGGTAACTTAGCTAAATGCAAGGCCTCTCCCGTCCGTTTACCTGCATCGGGTCCCATGAAATAGAGATAAGGCCCCACGATAGCTTCAGGGCGGACATTGCTATCCGCATGCTCACCGGGGAAATTTAAGACTCGCAAACTCGTCCGTACGGGGCCGGTATGAATCCGATTCACCCGAATAAAGGGTTGAGCATCGTATTCTTGCGCTAAAATATCGCAAAAAGCATTCATTGCAGCTTTACTCACCCCAAAACCACCATAATAAGCACGATCCGTAGTATCCGTAGAGAAGACTATCGCCGCATCTGGTGACTGTTCTAATAAAGGCAAACAAGCACGCACTAAGAGAAAATTGGCATTCAAATTAATTTGCAGCATCTTTGTCCATAAATCGACATCATGCTGGCGTACCGCCATGAATGCCCCCAACCAAGCCGCATTCAGCAAAAGACCGTCTAAGCGCCCTAGCTCCTGTTTGATCATTAAAGCCAAACTTGCATACGCCTCACTGGTGGCTTCGGCTAAATCTAATTTACAAATCACCGGCTCAGGATAACCCGCCTCCACCATCTCGTCGTAAACGGCATCTAGCATCAATTCTTGCTTATCGACCAGAATAACGGTGGCACCCAAACGAGCATATTGCAGAGCGACAGCCTTACCGATCCCCATTGCAGCGCCAGTGACTAGAATCACGCGCTCACGTAGCAACCCGTCACTGGGTAGATAATTGAGTAACTCACTCTGCATGGAAACACTCCTGACCGCTTGAAAAGTTCGGCATGATAACGCGAAATTTGCCCTGCTTATATGAAAAGGATCAAAAATAGGTGACAGCTTAAAATCTTTGGTTAATTATGCTGGCACAGTAAACTTTAGCGGCTCTGAATGCGCTAACTCAATCACAAAATAAACGGGCAAGAACATCCATGACTGAAACCAGCAAAACCGCCACTTGGCAAGCAACTTTATGGGAGTTTGCAGATAAGCGGGTATTGATCATGCTCTTATTGGGCTTTTCAGCGGGTATTCCTCTTTTATTGATTTTTTCCTCTTTATCCTTGTGGCTGGGGGAAGCGGGCGTGGAACGGAAAGCAGTGACCTTTTTTAGTTGGGCTGCTTTGGGGTATTCCTTCAAATTTGTCTGGGCACCCCTGATTGATAAACTCCCCTTACCGTTGTTAACGCGCATGTTAGGTAAGCGCCGTGCTTGGCTTTTGCTCTCACAAGGAATGATTATGCTTGCCATTCTCACGATGGGGAGTATTGACCCAGCTTTGAGTCAAAAAAGCGTCACCTTGATGGCCTTTGCAGCGGTTTTACTGGGGTTTTCTTCCGCTACGCAAGATATTGTGATTGATGCCTATCGGATTGAATTGGCTGAAACACGCTTACAAGCTCTCATGTCTTCGACTTATATCGTCGGCTATCGACTAGCGATGATTGTTGCAGGGGCAGGCGCTTTGTATTTAGCCGCGCACTTTGGTTCTGAAAAAGGCCATTATGTTTACACCGCTTGGCGTTGGACTTATTTCATTATGGCCGCCATTATGTTAATCGGTGTGATCACCACCTTGCTTATTCCTGAGCCGCTGCATACTGCCAGCAAGCTGCATTACACTACGAACGATTATTTTCGCTTAGTAGGGGTGTTCGCTTGCACGGTTAGCGCTTTTGTCCTGACTTTTTTCTTTACTGATGACTTATTTACCCATCTAAAGAATCAGCTCAACGATGGCATTTTGATAGGCTTTCTCTTAGAGAGTTTACGCTTTATCTTAGCGGTAGGTGCTGGCTTTCTCGTGGGGTATTTATTAGTGCGTGCGGGCTTGGTGGATCGTGCCATTGCAATAGAAACCTGGACCGCTCCCATTACTGAATTTTTCAATCGCTACGGTGTCAAAACGGCCGCCTTTTTATTAATCCTGATTGGCTTTTATCGCATCAGCGATATTGTCTTGGGGGCTGCCTCTAATGTGTTTTACCAAGATCAAAACTTTACCAAGGAAGAAATTGCCACTGCTGTAAAAACTGTCGGTGTATTAGTTAGTGTATTGGGTGGCGTTTTAGGGGGGCTATTTGCGACGCGCTTTGGAGTGATGAAAAGCTTACTCTGGGGGGCTATTTTAGCGGCTTTAACCAATCTAGTTTTTGTGGCCTTAGCATTAGCGGGACATCATCTGCCGATTTTCTATCTTGCTGTGATTTCTGATAATTTAGCGGCAGGCTTTGCCAGCGCTGCATTTGTTGCTTTTTTATCTGCTCTAACTAGTGTTTCTTTCACGGCCGTTCAATATGCGATTTTTAGCTCGCTCATGTCCTTACTGCCTAAAGTTTTGGGTGGCTATTCAGGCACTATTATTGATGCCATTGGTTATCCGAGCTTTTTTACTTTTACGACACTGATTGGCTTGCCGGTGATTGGTTTAGTTTTGATTGCAACCAAGTTTTTAGAACTAGACCAAAGTAAACTCACTCAGCCAACCTAGTACCAGATCGAGTAACTAGCCGTTTCATTAAAACCAGAGCTGTAGCAGGGCAAAGGCGACTCAATTGAGCGGTTTGCTGAATGCAGGCAGGTGTTTGGATGCGCTCAACCAACTGATAGCCTTGTACTCTAAAAAAATTACTGGCTGTTGTTGTTAATAAATAAAGCTCGTGCACACCTTGTTGGAGGGCTTGGTTTTCTATAAAACGAACCAATTTCTTTGCCAACCCTAGGCTTCGATAATCCGGTAATACCGCTAAAGATCTTAACAAAGCGATCGCATCGTAAGGCTCTAAACCAATCACTGCTACTAATTTACCAGCGCGCTTAACACCAAAAAACTGTAAAGCGGGATTATAAATATCATCGCTAGGCAACTGACATAAATCGAGTAGCCCTTCCAGTTCAAGATCTGCATCTAAAGGCTCAATCTTCATATTCATCGTCGTCATCTCCATCTCTATCGCACTCGCCCTAGCATGAATAAACCCAAAGCCGAAAAGAGCAACATTGGTAGTATCGCCGATAATAAAGGGGGTAAACCATAGACTAAACCAGTGCGCCCAATAATCCGATCTAATAATAAATAACTAATCCCGATCAAAATACCAATAAAAATCCGTTGCCCCGCCCCTGCATTCCGTTGAAAACCAAACACCAAGGGTGCAGCCAGCACTAGCATGACCAAAGTTGATAAGGGTGTGGTGAAATGCTTCCAATACTCCAGCTCAAAACGATCCGTATTGAGGGCATTATCGCGCTGATGTTGAATGAATTGAGCCAATTCACGAGCAGCCAGTTGTTCAGGAGTGACCGTGGCTAAATTTAGAATATTCGCAGGCAATACATTAGGTAGCTTTAATTGCTCATATTGCACCCGCTCGACCCGAGTTTTACTTAAATACTGATCCACAACTTGCTTAAGTAGCCAATCGTTACCTTGCTTTTCGGCACTGGCTGCCTTAAGAATACGACTAATACCGCCTAGTTGCTCGTCTATTTCATAGATAGCTAAGCCTTCTACTTTTACTTTTGACCAAACTTTATCAATATGAATCAGTTGCTTAGCATTTTTTAGCCAAACCCCTTCATCGGAAATAGAGAGTTCTTGTTGCAAACTACGAATTTTAAAGCTTTCTGCATAAGCCTCTGAACGCGGTACAACCCACTCTCCTAAAACAAACACCCATAAACTTAAAACTAAGCCAAGGTTTAAAGTCGTCAGAACAATTTGCCGAATTGAAAAGCCTGCCGCTCGCATCGCTGTAATTTCACTATTCGCTGCTAAATTACCCAAACCCATGAGGCTACCAATCAAAGCGGCATAGGGGAAGTTTTCATATAAAGTACGCGGCAAGCTATAAACCACATACAACAAGGCTTGCAATACACCGTAGCGTGTACCCACTTTGGTATCACCTAGCTCAGCTAAAAAATCAAATAATCCAAAGAGTAAACTCAAGGACAACCAAGTCATGAAAATATTCAGCAGTAGATTTTTCCAAAGATAGCGTGTCAGTAGTTTCATGCGGGCTTCCCATAGTATTTATGTAATAGCCAAAATGCTAAAACCACCATCAAAATATGCACCCACCACATACCAATCCATGCAGGCAACTCACCACGCTCCATCATACCGCGTAGCATCGCAAGCACATTCGCATATAAACCATATAAAAGAATAGCAACAGCTATTTTACTAAACCGCCCTTGGCGGGGAGCTGTATAACTTAAGGGAAAAGCCAGCAAAGCTAATACTAAAGTAGACAGCACAATCGATAAGCGCCATTGTAATTCAGCTTGATTAGCGGGTGAGGAAACGGCTAATAACTCTAAGGTGGGCACACTTTCAATACTAATTGAGCGGGTAAACGATCTTAAAGGAATCCGTACACCATGCTCTTTAAACCGAATAATCGACATCCCCCCTCGCTCAGGATCATTCTCATAACGATAACCATCTCGAATTTGCAAGAAGCGCTCACCGGTCACTGAATCGACAAACAAAATTGCTGATTGCGCCCAGACTAAAATTTCATTGGCCCCATCTTGTACGCGAATAAAAAAGCGCTCCATCACTGTTCGTGAATCATCGATCCCTTCGGCTAAGACCGTGTAATTATTAGTTTTATTGCCCGCTGTCACGAACTGACCAGAGGGGATACCGGCGGCTTCAGGGCGTTGATACATTTCTTTCCGTAAAGCCTGATTTTGTAGCTCTAGCTGTGGCGAGAATACAAAAACAGCCACTGCCATTAGCAGGGTCAAGGGAATCACAAAGCTAAAGATCGCTCGATAAAACTCCTTAGGACCAACCCCCGAAGCACCTAGCGCCACCATTTCTGAATCACGGTAGAGCCGACTAAACGCTAACATCATGCCAATTAACAAAGCGACGGGGATTAAACGTAATAAATTTTTTAATGATCCAAAGAACAACATATTGCCTAAGAGATCTAAGGGTAAATCGCCACTACTTGCACTTGCGAGTAGACGCACAAAAGTATTGCCCACAATAATGAGCGATAGAACCAGTAGTGTGGCTGTGAAATTAAGAGCAATTTCTTTGAACAAATAACGATTCAGTATCATCTGAGCATTTTTTAGGTATTGAGCTATGATTGTAGCAGCATTATGCTTAGCGAGTCGTCCCTAAGTGATTAGGAAACCTTGGGCAATTTTGAGTGTTTCTTGCTCTAAACGAATGATCTTGACGAGCTAGCGATTGAATATGGGGAAACGCTATTGCTATCATCACCGCCGTGGTGACTTCTAGATTGATCTGCAAACAACAGGCTTGGGTAATTTGCGATCTTATGAGCCAAATGAGCTCAAAACAACCCCAATCAGGAAATATTGTATGGAGACTTTATATGAATTTTCCGCTTGAGGGCAGGAATTTTGATTTGATTAAAAATTGTTCATTAATACTTTTAAGTTTAGCCATCCTTACTTCGACGACGCTGGCTCAGGCAGAAACTGCCGCTGAAGCTGAAGCGCAAGCCAATGTTTGGAAAGAAGAAGTTATCCGCTTAACTCGAGAAGGCAAAACAGCTGAAGCAGCTCAAGCACAAGCTTATGTGAAACAATGGGAAGAAATGGCTAAACAAGCCATGACTGCTGCTCCGGCCACTAGTGCACCGCTGCCAGCCAATCATTCGGCAACACCCACAAATGCGAGCGGGTTGGATTCAAACCCTGCCCAGCAAGCTGCTTTAAAAGCTCAGCAAGAGCGTTTAGCGGCTGAACAAGCCAAGCGTGATGAAGCCAAAGCGAAGGAAGATCGATTATCAAATGGCTTACAGGCTGCAATCACCCAAGGTGATTATAATCAGGCTAAAAACTTTATAAATCAAGGTGCTAGACCCACTCAAGAATTAGTGCAAATGGCCGTTGATGGTGGCTATACAGGGATTGCCTATTTATTGATGAAAAGTGGTGCTCCTAATGATGCGGGTGTGCTTGGACGGGCTTTATTGAAGGCCGTACAAATGCAAGATCGTGATCGAGTGAATAACTTGATTAAGCTTGGAGCGAATGCCAACTATTCTGAAGGTGAAGTTACGCCTTTATCGATTGCCGCTCGTAATGGAGATATTGGTTTAATTGGGATTTTGTTAGCCGCTGGCGCGCAACGCGATCCTAATGATTTAGGCCGCGTCATGTTTACCGCCGTTGAGCAAGGTGAACGTGAAAAGGTCGCAAATTTGCTGAAAATGGGTGCTAATCCTAATTATGCTAAAGACGGTGAATCAGCACTTTCATTAGCTTTAAATCGGGGCGATTTTGGCATGGCAGGCGCTTTGATTGCAGGCGGTGCAGCTGCTGATGGAGGTGTCTTGGGTAAAGCACTCTTCCAAACCGTGGAACGCGGGGAGGCGGATAAAATCCCGCAGTTGATTAAGCTTGGTGCTGATGTGAATTATTCAGCCAGTGGCATTACGCCTCTAACGATTGCCATTAATAATAATAATTTAGATATTGCGAATATTTTAGTGCGCTCAGGGGCGACTGACCCTTCTGGTCGTTTTGGTAAGAAAACCTTTGATGCCGCTTTAGATGGAGATTTAGCATGGATTGCTGTCCTTGCTAAAGTGCCAAGTTATGCGAATTATCGTAATGGTCAAGGTGAAACGCCTTTGCATGCAGCAGCCTCAACAGGGCAAACGGCTGCGGTGACCACGCTGTTAGCGGCAGGTGTTGACCCTAATATATTGACTGTTAAAAATTGGACACCCTTACATCATGCAGCACGCTTTGGACATAAATTAGCTTTAATTAACTTATTGAAAGCGGGTGCAGATGTTTATGCGGTCAACTCCGATGGCAATGATGCGATGAAGCTGGCTAATTTAGCGTTACGTGATAGTAAACATGATATTGATAGTCGGGGGGTATTGGAGTATCTGAATCTTTGGATGCAACATCATCCTCGCGCTCAATAACTCAAACGCATGCATCCTTACAGCATTATGTAATTGGATGCTTAGCTAGGCTCTAAAATTAAACTAACATGAAAAGAGCGGAGTCAAACCGCTCTTTTTAAGCCGCTTAGCTGGCTCGCTGATACCAAGCACGCTCGGCTTGTTCATCCGTATCTCGAATTGTATAGGCATTGCGCCCTGCCGCTTCAAAATATGTCCGTGCTAACATTTCAGCTAGAATACCAGTTGTTAAAAATTGTAGGGCAGCAATCATTAAGACCACACCGACTAATAATAACGGTCGGCCGCCAATGTCTTCCCCCAAAATAAACTTCTCAATAGTCAGCCAAAATAAAATTAAGCTGCCAACTAAACCTGTACCTAAGCCCATGACTCCAAAAAAATGCCCCGGTCTTGCACGATAACGCATGAAATACCACATAAACAGTAAATCAAGAATGACGCGAAAAGTACGTGAAATTCCATATTTAGATTCACCACTAAAACGCTCATTATGCTTTACGACACGCTCGCCAATCCGCGAGGGTGGTACCGTTGTTGCGACCCATGCGGGAATAAAGCGATGCATTTCTCCATACAAACGCACTTTCTTAATCACTGAGCCGCGATAGACTTTTAAACTACAACCATAATCATGTAAGTACACGCCCGTTACTTTACGAATTAAGCGATTGGCAATACGTGAAGGAATTTTGCGTAAGATCAAGGTATCCTTACGATCTTTGCGCCACCCCACCAATAAATCCAGCTTCCGCTCCTGCAAATCAGCGATCATTGCCGGAATATCCGCAGGATCATTTTGCAGATCACCATCCAAAGTCACTAATAAGCTGCCTTGAGCTTGATCAATACCCGCTTGCATGGCTGCGGTTTGCCCAAAATTGCGCTGTAACTCAACGACGAATACATGCGCCCCATACTGAGTATTAGCCTGCTGCAGACGCTCTAAAGTAGCATCAGTACTACCGTCATCCACTAATACCAATTCCCAAGGCAGCTTAAACCCAGTTAGAGCAGTGTGTACTCGCTCTACTAAAGGCAAAACATTATCTTCCTCATTGTAAAAAGGTACGATAATACTTACTGTTTCTTCATATTCAGTCGCCACAATGCTGATCCAATCATTTAGAATGCCAGCGGATTATACGGAAAACCTATAGCGATGACAGATACTAAACAACTTCCGCCACCAACACCCAACGCCAAACTTCCACCTTGGTTAAGTCAAGCTCTGCCTTGGCTGATCCTGATCCTCTTCGTAGTTGGAGTGGAGTATTGGTTAGGCTGGACTAAGATCCTCCAACCTTGGGCAGCTTTAAGTTGGAAACAATTGCTGATTGCCGTAGTTTTACTATTGCTCAGTTACGGGCTACGCACTTGGCGTTTATACGATTATTTTCCAAGCTTACGCCCGTACCCCATCGCCTGTTTACGTCTGACTTTACTGCATAATTTATTTAATAATTTGCTACCCGCCCGCACAGGCGAGTTAAGCTTTCCGATGATGATGCGGCGTTATTTTGAGATCAATTATGCGCAATCAGTCTCAGCTTTATTATGGTTTCGCTTTTTGGATTTACATTGCATCTTAGCTTTTGCCATTTACCCTTTATTAGTCGTAACACCACTGCGGCGTTTGGCAATTCCTATTATATTGCTGTGGATGCTGATTCCGCCCTTGGTGTACTTATTGCGGAATAAAGTTGAATTACACTTTGCGGGCAAAAATGGACGCTTGAGTGAGCTTGCACAAAAAACCTTACTGGGTTTACCGAATACGATCAGGGGCTTTCTCAAAAGTTGGGCCTTAACTTGGCTCAATTGGCTCGTCAAACTACTGACTCTGGCTTGGGTTTTAGATCAGTTTATTGATGGTGTCACTTGGAATGTCTTGATCACGGCAGTGGTCGCTGGCGAACTCACCAGCGTCCTCCCCTTTCATGCACCCGCAGGGATTGGCACTTATGAAGCAGGGATTATTGCCGCTTTATTGCCGCTGTTAAGCCCTGCGATGGCCACGAGTGCAGCGATTAATGTTCATCTCTTCGTGTTAGGCTCAGCCATTATTGGCGGTCTAGTGGGTTGGTTATTGCCTAAACCTAAAGCGGATTAAGCACTTCTAAAGTCTTGCTGCGTTGGCGCTCTGTCCAACGCTGTAAAAACAGTGCCAATACCGTTAAGATTAAAAAGCCCAACACAATAGGAATAACCGTGTGGTTATACGCCTGACCAATCAGCACCCCAATCGGAATTGCTACTGCACTTGAAATCACCCCGATAATTGATGCACCAATCCCCGCATAATCACCAATCGTTTCCATTGCCAGGGCATTTAAATTACCAAACAATAAACCCACACTAAAAAAGGCCAGCAAACAATACAGCATAAAAAGCCATAACGGAGGATGTCCTTGTTGCAAGAGTACCATCACTAAAAATACGGCTGATAAAGCCGAAACCACTTGCAAAGCCCGCGCTGATAATAAACGCATCCCTAATTTCATCACTAATTGCGCATTCACCACTGATGCGCCACCAATTGCAAGTGCAAGCGCCGCAAAATACAGTGGAAATTGCTCGCCCAAACCATATTGCTCCTGCAGAATTTGCTGGACTGAGTTTAAATAGCCTAAGAAGGCGGCGAATACCAAACCAGTAACGATAGAATAACCCATCACTAAGCGATTACGACAGACGATTTTGGTCGCTGCCCATTGTTCATGCCAAGCAAAAGGACGGCGTTTTTCAAGCGGCCATGTTTCTGGCATCCGCAACCAAAACCAAATTAGAATCGGGGCAGACAACAAAATAAAGGATGCAAAAATTGCTCGCCAATCAGCTATCCATAAAATCCCTTGCCCCAAAGAAGGCGCAATCGCAGGTACCATAATGAACACAATCATGGTGAAAGACATAATCTGCGCCATTTCACGGCCTGAATAGCAATCGCGCACCAACGCCATAGTTACCACACGCGGAGCAGCGACACCAATACCTTGTAGAATGCGGCCAAACAACATCATTTCAAAGCTTTGCGCAAACATCGAGACTAGGCTACCCACCATAAACAAGCCCAACCCCCAATAAATCAAGGGCTTACGCCCGACACTATCCGAGAGTGGGCCAAATAAGACCTGCCCAACTAACATCCCTAAAAATACCGTAGAAATAACCAACTGAGGTGAATTAGGATTACTCACCCCCAAGTCATGCCCAATCACAGGCAAAGCGGGCAACATGGCATCAATTGCCAGTGCCATTAAAGACGATAGGAGCGCCACTAAAGCAACAAACTCCACAAGGCCGGGCATTTTCGGCTGCATCATTTCAAATTCTATTTGGCTGGAAAGTGCAAAAGTGTACGACCAAAAGCCCAGCTTGTGAACGAGGCTTATTGCACCCTCGCCCCTAAATGGCTATCTTACGCCCTTTAAACAGCCGATATTTAAGACCAAATCAAGGAGCAATATCATGGCTTTCACGCTGCCAGCCTTACCTTATGCACAAGATGCTTTAGCCCCCCATATTTCTGCAGAAACGTTTGAATATCATTATGGTAAGCATCATGCTGCCTATGTAACTAACCTGAATAACCTGATTCCTAATACTGAATTTGCGGATAAATCACTTGAAGACATCGTAAAAACCTCTTCAGGTGGTATTTACAATAACTCTGCTCAAGTGTGGAATCACACCTTTTTTTGGAATTGCATGAAGCCCAATGGTGGCGCTGCTCCTAGCGGTGCGTTAGCGGATGCCATTAATAAAAAATGGGGTTCTTATGAAGATTTCAAAAAGGCCTTCCAAGCATCTGCGGTGGGTAATTTTGGTTCTGGCTGGACTTGGTTAGTGAAAAAAGCCGATGGTTCAGTGGACATCGTGAATATGGGTGCAGCGGGCACACCATTGACAACAGCTGATAAAGCCTTGTTATGTATCGATGTTTGGGAGCATGCTTATTACATCGACTACCGCAATGCACGCCCTAAATTTGTAGAAACTTTCTTAAATAATTTAGTGAATTGGGATTTTGCTGCTGCAAATTTCGCAGCATAATAGCCCTGAACAACAAGAAGCCGGGTCATGATGCCCGGTTTTTTTTATGTTTTTTCTCATTAACTACTTGAACTACCACGGTAGCAACCTTACTAATAACAAGGATAACGTTCATAGGATCACTTATGTTAAGTAAAGCCGTTAAACTGCGTGAAACCTCCAGCTTCATGCTTGAATGGGTGAAAGCCCCTTTGGTTACCGCATCTGTTCTGCCGTCGAGCGAGCGCTTAGCCCGTAAAATGGTTAAAGGCTTAAATGCTGATGTCGGTAAAGTGATTGAATTAGGACCGGGTACGGGCGTATTTACCCGTCAATTATTAGCCTGTGGTATTCCAGAAGAACAGTTGGTCTTGATTGAACTCAATCGTAAATTTGCTAAAAATATCCAAGAAACCTACCCGAAGGCTATGGTCGTAAATGGTGCGGCAGAATCCTTAACACGTCTGCATCTCAAAGAAGTAGGTGCGGTGGTGAGTGGCCTGCCCTTCTTATCCATGAAAGATAAGCAAATCGACGATATTTTGCGGGGAGCTTTCCAAGTCTTAAAACACGGTGGGGTATTTATTCAATTTACTTACGGCCATCGTTGCCCTGTGAAAGCGCATATTTTACAACATCATGGCTTAGTGGCTGAACGTAGCAGCTTTGTGTTAAATAATTTCCCACCGGCTAGTGTTTATCATATTAAAAAACAGCTCCATTAAAGCATTTTATTATAAAACAGGGATCTAGCTTTACCTTGTTGATTCAAGCGCCTGAATTCACTCGAATAAGCTTGCCAAACTACCCATAGCGTATTCATTGACATTGCCGCATTGATCCCCTATATTCAATTCTTTGAATAACTAAAGGCAGCCTAATGCGGCTGCCTTTTTGTTTTTCCCAAGCTTAACTGGAGGGTTTGCAATGACGACTATAATTAAACAAACATTAATGCCAACCTACGCCCGTCTCCCTGTTACCTTTGTTCGTGGTGAAGGCGCAGTACTCATTGATACCGAAGGCAAACACTATCTTGATGCTGTTGCAGGGGTTGCGGTTTGTAGCCTAGGGCATGCGCGCCCAGAAGTTGCCGATGCGATTTGTGAACAAGCTCACCGCTTAATGCATACCTCGAACCTGTACCAAATTGAGAACCAGCAAGCGTTAGGCGAGCGTTTATGTGCTTTAGCTGGAATGGATAATGCCTTCTTCTGTAACTCAGGAGCAGAGGCGAATGAAGCAGCCATTAAGATTGCTCGCCTGTATGCCCATAATAAAGGTATTGAAAATCCCGTCATTATTGTCATGAGCAATGCTTTTCATGGGCGGACGATGGCTACTGTGACGGCGACGGGCAATCCTAAAGCCCAAGCAGGCTTTGCTCCACTCTTAGAAGGCTTTGTGCGTGTCCAATACGGGGATGCCGAAGCGGTGGCACAGCAATTAGCGGCTAATAAAAATATCGTTGCAGTATTAGTTGAACCCGTCCAAGGTGAGGGTGGTGTGCAAGTTCCTAGTGCTGATTATTTACCGCGCTTACGTGAGCTTTGTGATCAGCACGATTGCCTATTAATGGTTGACGAAATTCAAACCGGCATGTGTCGTACCGGTCAATGGTTTGCCTTCCAACATACCTCTATTCAACCCGATGTCATGACCTTAGCGAAAGCACTCGGCAATGGTATGCCGATTGGTGCTTGCTTAGCACGTGGTAAAGCAGCCAATGTATTTGGTTATGGCAATCATGGTTCTACTTTTGGTGGGAATCCCTTGGCTTGTCGTGCTGCCCTTGCGGTGGTTGAAGTGATGGAGCAGGAGCAGCTAGCTAAGCGTGCCGCTGAATTAGGTCAGTATTTTTTACAGCAATTTAGGGCAGGTTTAGCTAATGTTACGGGTGTTAAAGATATTCGTGGCAAAGGCTTAATGATCGGTATTCAACTCGAGCGCGATTGTGGCGAGTTAGTTAAACAAGGTCTCGCTC
>JBJOOT010000074.1:0-15785 GCA_046051185.1 Pseudomonadota bacterium
CTTTATTAAAGGCGCATGAGCAAGGCGGGCAGACAGCTAATAGTATTTCAATAACTTAAACACAAATACGCTTATTAGTAAGTATTAGTAAGAGATAAACTGTGTAGTTGAACTGTATATGCTAAGGGCACAACTTTTGTAGGTCTTAAATGGCCTCGACTAATAAAATAATCCCTTCCACCCCGACTATTTTTACTCGCGTACCCGCAGGTAAATCCGTGCCACGTACCCGCCAGTTACTATCTCCAATTCGTATCGAGCCACTGCCTTGAATAATCGGTTCATTCAATACATAGTGCTTCCCGATTTGACTTAGTAAGCGATTATTCAATTCCGGCTCAGGCGGGGGTGGATCACGAAAAAAAGGTGATCGCCGCCAAGCAAATAGGCTTAATAAAGAACTTGCACCGAATAGCAACAATTGCCAAGCCAGTGCCAAATCAGGTACTAGCCATAAGACGACTCCAGTCAGTGCTGCGCCAAAACCAAACCACATTAAAACAGCACCGGGTGCGAACATCTCTAGGGTAAACAAGACGGCGGCTAAGATCAGCCAATACCAGAATTCAAAATTGATCATGCTTATTTTTTCTCCTGCATGACTTTCCATAATTCATTAATACTACCTATCGACCCCATTAAACCACTAGTATCTAAGGGCATGAATACGGTTTTTTGCTGCGGAGAGTCCGCAAATTTACCCAGTGCTTCGACATATTTTTGGGCGACAAAATAATTAAGCGCTTGCACATCGCCTTTAGCAACCGCTTCAGAGACCATTTGAGTCGCTTTGGCTTCTGCTAAAGCTTCACGCTCCCGCGCTTCGGCACGTAAAAAAGCCGCTGATTTCGCCCCTTCTGCTTCCAGAATCTGGGATTGCTTTTTACCTTCAGCCTCTGTGATCTGAGCACGTTTTTGACGTTCAGCGGTCATTTGCAGATTCATAGCCCGTACTAGTTCTGCGGGTGGTTCAATATCTTTAATTTCAACCCGTAATACTTTAACACCCCAAGCATTGGTGGCTTCATCGACAATGGTTAAGACTCGCGCTCCGATTTCATCGCGCTTACTGAGCAAGTGATCTAATTCCATCGACCCACAAACAGACCGCAGATTGGTCATGGTTAGATTTAAAATCGCGTTTTCTAAATGGGCGACTTCATAGGAGGCTTTAGCAGGATCAAAGACTTGATAGAAGACTACACCATCAATACTGACATTGGCATTATCCGCCGTAATAACTTGCTGAGGTAGAATATCCAATACCTGTTCCATCATATTGACCTTGCGACCCACCCGATAAAAAATCGGAATAATCAAGCCTAAACCGGGTTGCAGAGTATAAACATAACGTCCGAAACGCTCGACGGTGTATGAATAACCTTGTGGCACCATCTTGACGCCCATGAAAAACAGCATGATGATTAAAATAACAAGAGCCACTGCAAAGTATAAGAACATGATTCCCTCCTTATTGTCTTGTTTTTATATAATGTGATCTTATCTTTAAGACTATACCATTTAAAGTCCAATAAACCATTAACCTTCTCACTCACAGTGAGGGTCTTGATGCAGTTTATCGGAAAATTTTTAAATTCAGCGTAAAAACAGAAACGCTTCTGCTATAAATGAAGGCTTGCGAAGTGCAATAGGATCAGGATATATGGGCAAACATAAGCTTTCGACGGATAATTTTCTTGTCTTGCCGACGGCTGTTATGCATGAGCAACTCGTTTGTTTAGCAAGCTACGGGGCTATTTTATTTTGGCTGCATACGCTAACTGCTTTATTTCTAGGCTTATTAATTTGGGTGCACCCCCCCACGAATACCCTCGTTTTATTAGTATGGTTAGTGTCTATTGCCGTATTAGCAGCAGGCTGTTGGTGGAGTAGTAGTCATTTTCAGATTGATAAGGCGGCTGAAGAAGTTTTATACGCACGGGTACAGCGTTATGTTTTAATCAGTACGCTGTTGCATGCTTTGTGGGGTGCGTCGGGTATTTTATTATTTACCCCGCAATTAGATGTGATCGCTGTGCATGCCGCCGTACTCTTACTCATTAGTGCGGCTGCTTTACCCGTTTTACTCTTATCTTGGCCGATTGCTTCAGTGCAGATGATCACGGTTATCTTACCGATGGCAGTGATGCTTTTATGGCCGGATGATCCTATTTTCCGTTTATTAGGTTTAGTCTTGCTGACAGCGGCGGTGATGGCTGTGTTGGCTACTCGTCCCTTAGCTCAATTAATGGATAATTTTCAATTAGCTCAGCGTCAGCTGTTAGAGCAGATGAATACCGATTCCGTGACGCAACTCGCCAATCGTCGCCAATTCGAACAGCATTTTAAATTAGAATGGCGGCGCTCGGCACGTACTCGTGAGCCATTAACCTTATTGGTATTAGGCATTGATCAATTGACCGATCTAGACTTGAGTGAGCAATGTCTAATTGTTCTGGCGCGCTATTTGAAAGTAGTGGTGCAACGTGCAGGCGATTTAGTCGCCCGTTATGATGATCGCCGCTTTATCATCCTTTTACCCACTACCCATGCCGAGGAAGCGGCTCAATTGGCAGAAAAATTCCGCCATGAAATTGAGCGTAAACAGCTGACTTGTGCCAATTTAGCGGGGTTAACTGTCAGTATCGGTGCTGCGAGCTGCCAACCACAATCGAGCCGTGAATTAGCTATGGCCGAAGGCAATACACATGATGTGGCTTACCCCGCATTGCTTTTAAAAGCGGCTGAGCAGGCCTTGCAAATGGCTCAGCAACAAGGGGGTAATCGCGTGGTGATTGGTACCGTGAATATTTGAGGATTTAAGCCTGTAGTTGGATTTAAACAGAATTCAAACAGGCTCGCCCCATAAATCATGCTCATCCGCATGGGTGATCATGACTTTCACAAATTCACCGACAGGTAATTCTTGGCCTTCAATAATGACCTGACCATCAATTTCAGGTGCATCCCGATAGCTGCGCCCAATACTGAGATTATCTCCTGCTTCGTCAACAAGGACTTGTAGGGTTTTACCAATTAAACCACTGAGTTTATTGGCGCTGATCTCAGCTTGTAGCTCCATAAAGCGCTCAAGGCGTTCTTGTTTAACGGTTTCAGGGACGGGGTTCGGGAGTTGATTCGCAGCCGCACCCTCGACCGCTGAATAAGCAAAAGCACCGACTCGATCAAGTTGCGCTTTTTCAAGAAAATCAAGTAAGGTTTCAAATTCCTCTTCAGTTTCACCGGGGAAGCCAACAATAAAGGTACTGCGAATCGCAATATCAGGGCATTGTTCGCGCCATTGCCTAACCCGCTCTAAAACTTTTTCTGCATGAGCAGGGCGGCGCATATCTTTGAGAATTTTGGGGCTAGCATGTTGGAAGGGAATATCTAAATAAGGCAGGATTTTGCCTTCAGCCATGAGTGGCAAGAGATTATCGACATGCGGGTAGGGATAAACATAATGCAAGCGTGTCCATACGCCTAGCTCACCCAATGCCTCTGCCAATTGTTGGCTATGGGTTTTAAGCGGGCGGCCTTTCCAGAAGCCAGTGCGGTATTTGGTATCAATACCATAGGCACTGGTATCTTGCGAAATCACCAATAACTCTTTCACACCCGCATTCACTAAATTTTCGGCTTCTTGCATTACTTCACCAATCGGGCGTGATACCAAGTCGCCGCGTAAATGTGGAATAATGCAGAAGGAGCAACGATGATTGCAGCCTTCAGAAATTTTCAAATAAGCATAATGGCGAGGCGTTAAGCGAATACCTTGAGGGGGTACTAAATCAGTATAAGGGTCATGCAATGGGGGCAAATGCTCGTGCACGGAATGCATGACTGCTTCATAAGCATGTGCGCCGGTGACTGCCAATACATTCGGATAAGCACTTAAAACTTTTTCTGAGTCTGCTCCCAAACAACCAGTGACAATCACGCGCCCATTCTCATCTAAAGCCTCACCAATCGCATCCAACGACTCCTGAATGGCAGAGTCAATAAAACCACAGGTATTCACAACAACTAAATCGGCCTCATGGTAAGTTGGGCTAATCGCATAACCTTCAGCACGTAACTGTGTCAAAATACGTTCAGAGTCTACTAATGCTTTCGGACAACCAAGACTAACAAAACCGACACGGGGGGTTGTGGATTGCTTCATACCAAAATACCGCAAAGATGCTAAGCTAAAGGGAGGCTATCATAGCTCATTCATGATGGATGCTGCTAGAATCGTGGTTTAAATCCTAGGCCTAGCTTAAGTTTTACTTGAGTTTTTCACTAAGTTATCAACAATTATAAGTAAAATTTATTAATGCCTAATTAAGTTAGATCTAAATTTCAAATAACTATTTTTTCTTATTTTTCATTAATTTATTAGTAAAATAATATTCAGCTTAATGGTTTAGCTGCTAGAGTTATAAAAAATCATCAACTGACTTATCCACAGCTTAGTCGGTGAGTAATGCTTAAGCGGGTGATGATGTTGGCTGTATAGTGGCTAGGTATATCTCTAGATAATTGGCTTGCCCTATCCAAAGACATATACAGATCAACTTTCAGCTTTGGCTAGAATGAGTGATGATACTTTGAGTAAGTGAGGGGTGGATATGTCTAAGTTACATCCGGTCATTGCGATGACAGGCTCATCAGGCGCAGGGACGACCTTTGTAAAACGTACCTTTGAGGGCATTTTTCGCCGCGAGCATATCAAAGCAGCCATTATCGAAGGGGATAGTTTCCATAGTGTAACGCGCAATGAATTTAAGCAGCGCTCTCAAGAAGAGCCGAACTTTAGTCATTTTGGACCAAGCGCGAACGATTTTCATGCTTTAGAAGCGCTGTTTAAAACCTATAGTGAAAGTGGTTCGGGTAAAAAGCGCTATTACCTGCATAATGATCAAGAAGCCCGCGAACACACCGAGCGTTTAGCGGCACAAGGCATCACGACGACAGCAGGTTCTGGTGAGTTCACACCTTGGGAAGCGCTTGAGGCAGATACAGATATTCTCTTTTATGAAGGTTTACATGGTCTTGTGTTAGATAATACCGCCACGCAAAAATATGGCGGCTATAATGTCGCGCAGTATGTCGATTTAGGAATTGGTGTCGTCCCGAGTGTGAATTTGGAGTGGATTCAAAAAATCCATCGTGATCATGCTGAGCGGGGTTACAGTGCAGAGGCGACGGTGAATACGATTTTACGCCGCATGCCCGATTACATTAACCATATCACGCCACAGTTCTCACGAACTGATATTAATTTTCAGCGCGTGCCTACTGTGGATACTTCGAATCCTTTTATTGCCCGTGATATTCCGACTCAAGATGAAAGTTTTGTAGTGATTCGTTTCCGTGATCCCAGAAAGTTTGATACAGATTTTCCGTATTTATTAGCGATGATCCATGATTCGTTTATGTCACGGCGCAATAGTATTGTAGTTCCGGGGGGGAAGATGACTTTAGCGATGGAGTTAATTTTAAACCCCATTATTCATGATATGTTGGAAGCGCGTATGAGCTAAGCCAAGCTTAAATCCCAAGTGCTTGCCGCATTTGCTGAATCCGTTGTGCAGCAGCGGCTTCTGAATAGGGTTCAGCTTTGAATTTACCCCAAACAGGTGCAGGCCAAGCGGCATCTGTTTTAAAGCGGGCGATATGGTGTAGATGCAATTGCGGTACCATATTGCCTAAGGCCGCTATATTGAGCTTATCGGCCTGAAATAATTGCATGAGCTGCCGACTTAATAAATCAGATTCCTCCCAAATTTGTGAGCGTTCTGCCTTGGTAAGCTGATAGATTTCACTAATATTCGCTCGCCGTGGTACTAAAATGAACCAAGGGTAGCGGCTTTCATTCATTAACACGATGCGCCCAAGCGGTAAATCACCAACGAATAAGGTATCGCTGGCTAATTGCGGGTGTAATTCAAAAGCGGGTTTCATTTTTGCTTCTCAGCCAGTGCTTTCAGGGTATCTGAGCTGTAATCGAAGGAGTCTGAGTATAAATGCTCCGTGTGTAAGCCGTGTGCTAAGAAGGCTTCACGTCCGGCAAGAATCATCGGGGGTGGGCCACTCATATAAACTTGATAAGCACTCAGATCAGGAAAATCACTAACAACCGCTTCATGTACCCAGCCGATGCGGCCTTGCCAATGATCTTCTGGTTTTGGTTCAGACAATACAGGGATATACTTGAACTGTGGGTAGCGATTCATCCAATCCTTGGGTAAATAATCCATATATAAATCTGCTTTACTACGTACTCCCCAATATAAATAAACTGCTTGATCAAAACCTTTTAGTTTTAAGTATTCCAGCATGCTTTTTAGGGGGGCAAAGCCGGTACCTCCACCCACTAAAATAATGGGCTGTGTCAACTCACGAATATAAAAGCTACCTAAAGGGCCTTGCAGACGTAGGAGGGCTTTCTCTTTCATTTCATTGAATACATGGGAGGTAAAATACCCATTCGGCACATGGCGAATATGTAATTCAATAAAAGCCTCTCCGGTTGGTGCATTCGCGATTGAGAAACTACGACGTTTACCATCTCGTAACAGTAGGTCGATATATTGCCCCGCCATAAAGCGTAAGCGCTCATTAGCAGGAAGCTTCAGCGTCATTTCGATAACATCTGCATTGAGTTTACGTAGTTTTTCAACACGGACAGGTAAAGTTTTAACTTCGATTTCGGATAGTTCACCGACTTGTGGGCAGTCGATTTCTAAGTCAGATAAAGCAATAGCTTGGCAAAGTAGCGCCCGACCTTGTTCCATGTCATAAGGCGATAGGGCTAACGGTTCACCTTGAGGGTAATCGACTGTACCTTGGTTAATCGTAACCATACAGGAGCCACAAGAGCCACTTCGACAGCTATAGGGGAGTGCTATGCCTTGTCTTAACCCTGCATCTAGTAAATTTTCCTGTTCTTCAACGCTAAATAGATGCCCACTGGGTTGGACGGTGACTTTAAACATTAGGCAAGCTTCCTCTAGCAAAGTTAGAACGCCTAGTTTAACGATTGCAAGGGAGTTAGGGAAAGTTTAATGAGATTTAAAAAGGGCATCTGAAAGATGGATAATAGATGCCCCGACGGGAGATGATTTACATAACGCCTAAAAGCTTAGGAAACCATAAGCTGATAGCAGGTATATAGGTCACTAATACTAAGAAAATCAACATAGTTAATAACCAAGGCCATACTGCGATGGTTAGCTCCGTAATGCCCATTTTGGTAATACCCGAAGCCACATATAGATTCAAACCAACCGGTGGATGACACATTCCCACTTCCATATTGACCACCATAATGATGCCGAAGTGAATCGGATCAATGCCTAATTTCATGGCCATTGGGAATAGAATTGGTGCAAAAATTAATACAATACTGGACGGCTCCATAAAGTTGCCAGCTACCAATAACAAGATATTCACCACTAACAGGAAAATAATAGCGTTCATACCTTGAGCCAACATCCAATCAGCCATTGATTGAGGAATCTGCTCATTGGTCAGAATGAAGGAGAACATCACCGCATTGGTAATAATGTATAATAGCATGGCAGACATACTGGCCGAGTTTAGTAAAACCCTCGGTACATCTTTTAGACCCATATCTTTATAAACAAAAACAGCCACGATGAAGGCATAGACCGCACTCATTGCAGCGGCTTCTGTTGGGGTGAAAATACCCGTATAAATCCCGCCCATAACCACTACAATCAGCAATAAGCCCCAGATGGAATCTCTAAATGCTTTCCAACGAGTTCGCATATCCGCCTTAGGCTGGCGTGGATAATCAAATTTCTTTGCCCGATACCAAGTGGTAAAGCCTAAAAAGCCTGCCAGCATTAACCCCGGCACAACCCCAGCCATAAAAAGTGCACCCACGGAACTATTGGTAGCGACGGCATACATAACCATGACAATAGACGGTGGAATCAAAATCCCTAAAGCGCCTGACGTGGTAATCACACCCGCCCCAAAGTTTTTAGGGAAACCTGCTTTTAACATCGCAGGCAATAGAATCGAGCCAATCGCTACCACCGTCGCAGGGCTAGAGCCAGAAACAGCAGCAAATAAAGCACAAGCTAAAACCCCAGCTAACCCCAAACCACCGTACCAATGCCCGACCATTGAGGAGGCAAAATTAATCATCCGCCTCGCAACCCCCCCATGAGTCAGGAAATTACCGGCCAAAATGAAAAAGGGAATCGCCATAATCTCGAATTTTTCGATCCCCGTGAACAGCTTTAAGGCAACCGCTTCGATCGGTACGGAAGTCATGGTAAATAAGAAGGTGAGTACCGTGAGACCTAAGGCAATCGAAATCGGCATGCCGGTCAGCATGAGGAGAAGTAATAAACCGAAAATAACTAATGCACTCATGATTTTTGCCCCAGAGTTGGTTCATCAAGTTCATCATCTAAGCCGTCGACATGACCATGATCATGATGGGGCATTTCACCAGTACGTAAATAAGTGACTAAGACTTGAATAAAGCGAAAGCACATTAAGGATGAGCCAAGAGGAACGGCTAGATACACTATCCAAGTAGGCCATTCGAGGTCTGGCGTGGTAGGGCCTTCATAGTGATCACCGGTTTCGAAACCAAAACTAGAGAGGAAAACATAAGCCAAGCCATTTTCCCAAACCATCCTTGCCCCTAAAAGAGCAACAACCCCGGTGAACAGGATACAAGCGCCTAAAGCAAAGAGCGTGGTGCGGCGGCGATTCTCAGGGCCTAAACGATTCACTAAAACATCGACACCGACGTGAATCCCTTGACGTACCCCGTAAGCTGCTCCGAATTTAGCCATCCATACGAATAGAATAATGCAGAGTTCTTGCGCCCAACTCAGATGGATACTGAGTAAAAAATCCTGAAAAGCACCAAGCGGCCAGCCAGATACATAACGATGCACAACGGCAACAAAAATGATCACGGTGGCGGCTGCAATCAGGAAGGTAATAAAAATTTCTTCGAGACGGTCAAGCCACTTCATACACTCCTCCATTGATGTATTGAATTCAGCTAAATAGCAAAAACAGCCTATTGATATTCAATCAATAGGCTGCCTACAAGATGGAGTTTACTTAGCTGGATCAAATCCAGTGGCGGTATAGATTGAACTAATCAAATCTTTACCAATACGATCAGCCATTTCTGTATGCACAGGTGCTAACGCTTTTTGTAAAGCTTTAATTTCATCTTCAGTCGGTTGATAAACCTCTGTTTTACCGCTGGCTTTAACGGCTTCGAGTGCTTTGTCATTTTCTTCTTTAGCGATTTGATTGGCGTAGTCGGTAGATTCTTTCATCGCTTCGTCTAAAGATTTGCGTACATCTTCTGGCAACTTGTCCCAGAAAGCTTTATTCGCAATCACGGCATAGCCTAAATAGCCATGATTAGTGATCGAGGCATTCTTTTGAACTTCGTGCATTTTCTGGGTATAGAGATTAGACGGTGGATTTTCAGTACCATCCACAACCCCAGTTTGTAAGGCTTGATAGGTTTCGGAGAAAGGCATAACCTGTGGATTCGCACCTAAAGCACGCATTTCAGACTCTAAAACTTTAGAAGACTGAATCCGCATTTTTAAGCCTTTGAAATCATCTGGGGTTTTGAGTGGCTTATTGGCACTCATAATTTTGAAGCCATTATCCCAATAAGCTAAACCTTTGACACCTTTAGCTTCTAATTTAGCTAATAAACCCGCGCCTACTTCACCTTGGGTGACTTTATGCAGGTCATCGTAGTTACGGAAAATATAAGGCAGGTCGAAAGCTTCAAATTCTTTGACACCTAACGGGCCAAATTTAGCTAAAGAAGGTGCTAACATTTGCACAGCCCCCATTTGCAGGGCTTCCATTTCTTCTTTGTCTTTGTAGAGCGTACTGTTAGGGAATACCTCAATTTTGACAGCACCTTTGGTTTTTTCCTCAGCGAGCTGCTTGAATTTCTCAGCCGCTTTACCTTTTGGGGTATCGGGGGCAACTACGTGACTGAATTTGATCACAATCGGGTCTGCTGCATAAGCATATAAACTTGACAAACCTAAGACCACCGCTGTTGTTAAGGTAAACAGTGTTTTTTTCATCTCTCACTCCAATCGTCAATGTATAAACCATGTATAAACGAAAGTGCTAATGAAAGATTCATGCCAACTAGCATAGGTTTTTAAATATTTTTTAATCTCAATTAAAACAATAGGTTATTTGATCTTGTTTATGCTGGACTCAATTGGGTTTGGCGATTTTCCACCAATGGTGTCCTACAAGCTTGGCGAAGATCCGCCACAAAAAATACAGCCCCGTTATGGCGGGGCTAGGAGAAGAGGAATATACCACGGGACAAGCTAGTTATTATAAGTTGGAGTCTAGTACAGGTTTAGACCAGCTAGCGACTTGTTTGCTTAACTGGTCTTATTTTAGCTCTAAGTGGTCATGATTTTAGTTTTGGGGGAAATAATAGTCGTACCAATATTTGTCCGCTCCAATCAAAACACCTGAGGGTAAACCAGGAGTTTTAAGACTTGTTGACCAGTTACTTAATTGAGTATGCAAAGTTTGAGCGATGGCAGGATGTTGGGTAAGTAAGTTGACTTTTTCATGTTGGTCACTCGACAAGTCAAATAAATACTCACCCTCATCAGCGGTTCGTAAATATTTCCATTTGCCTTGTCGCACTGCTGCTTGCTGCATAAAGCGCCAATACAAAGCTCGATTGGGTTTGGCGGTCGGATTTTTCAAATAGGGAATCAGATTAATCCCATCCATATCCGCAGTCGTTAAGCCTGCTAAGGCCGCTGCAGTTGTGGAGGCATCAATAGAAATGACAGGTTCTTGATAAACTAAGCCTTCAGGGAGGTGGTTTTTCCAACGCATAATAAAGGGCACACGGATCCCCCCTTCACTAAGCATACCTTTTTCACCGATCCAGGGTTCATTTAAAGAACCGTCCCAAACAGAACCTCCGTTAGGTGCGGTTTGGGCTGATACTGGCAATACATCTTTTTTAGTTAGATTTAATGGAGCGCCATTGTCACCCATGAAAACAATCAGGGTATCATCATCAATACCATAGCTTTCAAGTTTCTGCACAATGCGCCCAACTCCTGCGTCCACAGCTGCCAACATTGCTAGCGCATAACGACGACGTTCAGGCATGGGACCGGGAAATAAATCCAAATATTCTTGGGTTGCCTCCAGTGGAACATGGGGTGCGTAATAGGGTAGATATAGGAAGAATGGATCTGCTTTATGCCGCTCAATAAAGGTGGTAGCCGCATCACTGATTACGTCTACCCGAAAGCGATTATCCCGAATAGTACGCGGCGTGAAAGTTTGTCCTGTTAAATTAAAATTGGCACGATAGTTATTGTAATAGCCTACAAAATTATCCTGAAAGCCCCGACTTTCTGGGTAATATTTCAGCTTTTCTTCAAAGGGGATATTGTTTTCATTGAAGGGAATCGAAGAGCCTGGGGCATAAACTTGGTTATACCAATGCTGGGAGGCCGCATTAATATCTAGATGCCATTTGCCCATGATGCCTGTTTTGTAACCAATCCCTGCAAGCTTTTCGGCTAAGGTCGCTTGACTTAAGGGCAGTGGCGAATAGTTATTGTCTTCTACCCCAAATTTCTGTTGATAACGACCCGTGATTAAAGCTGCTCGTGAAGGGGTACATTGTGGTGCAGTGACATAACCTGCTGTCATGCGCACACCCGTTTTAGCTAGTTGATCTAAGTGAGGTGTTTTCACATCCCCAAGTACCCCTTGAGCACCTAAATCAGCATAACCATGATCATCTGTAAAAATGAAAATAATATTCGGTAGCTCACTAGTCCGCACTACTGTTTGATTCGTAGTGCCTGAGCCATCACCACAACTACTTAAAAGTAGAGCAGTTAGACTAATGGCTAAACCCTGCAGTAAGCGCAAACGAGTTTGAATAGCTAAAATTGTAGGCATGAATAGGCTCTATCGCGGTCAAAGTCCAATGATGACTTACAGTATAGAGCAGTAGCAAGCCCTTATTAAATTAAATTAATGCAAGTTTTCCACTGTATTTTTCACCTAAATTCCACCAATTATTGCGAATAACAGAATAAATATCTCGAAAGTCTGTTGTATAAACTAAATCACCGCGTTCATCGAGATCTGTCAAGGAGGGGTATTCACCATATAGGCCGCCTTTGACTTGACCTCCCATGACTAATTGTACAGAGGCAGCACCATGATCAATGCCTTTATTTGCATTTTCTTTTAAACGTCGCCCAAATTCTGAATAAGTCATAATGATGACTTCATCCCACATACCAATTTGCTTAAGATTATTCCGCATACTAGCGAGACCTTGAGCAAGGCTTTGTAAGAGTAATTTGTGGCGTGATTTATGATTAGTATGTGTATCAAAACTACCTAAAGTTATCTTATAAGCCGGTACATTTAAGCCTGAAGCAATCAGGGTATAGATAGAGTTTAAACTTTCTCCAAAACTACCTGCCCCAAAGCTTTCTTTAGCAGCTGGAATGTCCTTTAAATAGTCGGCTAAAGTACTGGCTAACATCTCTATTTGTGACTGTACACTTAGAATATGCTGTAACGAGGCATTCGTTGAGTTAGATTGAAGGGCATGAATTCTTGAGCCAGTTGTAGCAAAATTATTCGGATCTGAAATACTGAGAGCGGAAACATTATTTCCGTATAAAGGACCTAAATTAGTATCCAGAGCAATGCCTGCTAAACTGTGTTTGGGGAAGGCTTGGGCAATCCAACCATCCTGAAGGCCTCGTGCATTAGTTTGGGCGGTATCCCAGATTTCGATCGCTTCAAAATGTGAGCGATTCCCCGCTTCATAACCAACCCCTTGCACCCAAGCGAGTTCACCTTCATTCCAAGCAGGCATTAGCATTTGTAAGGCTGGATTTAAACCTAAGTGAGCGGATAGGGCGAGTACATTAGCACTTTCAATCGCAATGCTTGGGCGAGCACTATAATAGTGAGGATTGGTATAGGGAATTAAGGTATTTAAGCCATCATTGCCTCCATTTAGCTCGATTAAGATCATAATGCGCCGCTTACCCGCGACAGTACTAAGGGTATTCGCCCAGATACTAGGAGCAGCTAGCAAACTCAGAGTGCTAAGGCCTAAACCTTTCAAAAAATCACGACGATTCATAGTTATATTCTTAGTTATTATTCTTAGCGGAGTTGATAGGTCGGGTCTTTTAAGACAGTCATTAAGATCGTGTAAGTGTTCTGATTACAGTTTGGCGCTGCTACCGGAGTGAGGGGTAATAACCATGCTATTAGCGGATTTGGGTCGGTAGAGCAACTGATTTTCGGCAAAATATTCTTAAAAAAACCACCCGTTTTAATAGAAGCACCGATACTACCAGTCGCTTTGGTGTTGGCAACTAATTCACGAACTAAGCTTTGTGCTTCGCTACCATGCTCTGCTAATAATTTAGGGATCAAATCATAGCGACGGATCAAGCGAGTATTCGTAATCCAATCATTACCTCCTCGCCAACCTTTTACATCCGGTGGATTAAACAGGTCTTGCCCGAGTTGTTGGTTCGCTATTCTTAGGGCTGGATATTCTTCAAAAGGAATTTGTAGCTCGCGGAGTAGACCGAGGGTAAATTCTACAGGGGATTTAATTAAACTCCCACGTTGGCTAGCCTCCCAAAAAACAGGGCTGGTTATTATTTTTAATAATAAAGCTTTGATTTCATAGCCACTCTCCCGAAAAGTCTGTGCCCATTCTTTAATAATTTCAGGCTTAGCTTGCTCATGGCTAATTAACTCTTTCCAGAATTTTTCAGCAATATGTTCAGCAGTGCGTGGTTCATCCAGTATTATATTAATAATATCCGTACCATCAAAATTACCAGTATGACCTAGAAATTGCTTTTGGGTATTATCATGTAGTTTAGCTTGAAATAAAAATTCACCTTTTTGATTATTAACATTCCAACCAGAAAAGGCTCGAGCAACATTAATAATATCTTGTTCGGTATAATATCCTGCTCCTAAAGTAAATAATTCAAGCAATTCACGGGCGAAATTCTCATTGGGACTAGTGGCGATATTTTTTGATCCATCTAAATAGCTTAGCATAGCAGGATCTTTTACAATTGCGTGTAATAGCTCAGCAAAATTACCTAATGCATGTTTTCGCAATAATTGATGTTGATTTAACATCCATTGTGGCCAAAGGACTTTAGTTAGACTTGAGGTAAAATGGTTATGCCAAAATAAAGTCATGCGCTCCCATAAAGGAAAGCGGGTTGTATGTAATTGTTCTAACCACCAATTGGTTAATAGCATGCCTTCCGTTCGGGCTAATTTGTTTAATTCTATTTTTTTGTTACGATTACTCTGATAAAAGACAGACATATCCTCCCAAGCTGTGAGTGCAGGTAGTTTCGTCAAAGTATGCTGTGAATCGGGGCAGAGTGAGCCGAATACCTGCTCTACCGCCTGTCCAATACGTTGCTTACAGAGGGGGTGGTCAACACCTAATTCAAGGCGCGAGGCTAAATGGCGTGAAGTGGCGTAATCAGTGATAAGCATGGTTTGGGGTGCTCTTTTAGCTTCTTTTTATTTTTATCTATATATTATTTTATTTAATGATTAACTGTCTAATCTTATAGATAAATGGCTAGACTCGCGGCGTAGTGAACAGGTTTATGTTAAACTCATGGCCATTCCGAAGCGCTCATGAGGATATGATGGATCTTGCAAGTCTTAGTTTAGTTATTGTTGAATTAGCCCAAGCAGCTGGCGCAAAAATTATGCAGATTTATGATACTGCAGATTTTAATGTTGATCATAAACAGGATAACTCCCCCTTGACGGTTGCCGATTTGGTTTCACATCAAACCATTGTGACTGCTTTACAAGAATTAACGCCTCAGTACCCGATCTTATCAGAAGAGTCTGCAAGGCTGGATTTTGCTGAGCGTAGTCAATGGCAAACCTATTGGCTAGTTGATCCTTTAGATGGTACTAAAGAGTTTATCAAGCGTAATGGTGAGTTTAGTATATTAATTGCTCTAATTCATCAACATGAACCGGTATTAGGCGTGGTGCATGCCCCTGCTTTACAGAAAACTTGGTATGCCAGTTTAGGCAATGGCGCTTATGTACAGGTCGCTCAAGCTGAGCCTGAGTCACTCTCTACCCGTGAGCCTAGCGAATTAGTGACCATTGTTGGCAGTCGATCGCATGCAGGTGCTTCCTTAGATGAATTTGTGCAGCAGTTTGAAAACTATGAACTTATTTCAATGGGCAGTATTTTAAAGGCTTGTTTAGTGGCTGAAGGCAAAGCTGATTTCTATCCTCGTTTAGGCTTAACTTCTGAGTGGGATACTGCAGCAGCACAAATTATTGTCGAAGAAGCGGGTGGCGCAATGCAGGATCTTAATGGACAGGCTTTAAAATATAATTCTAAGGATTCATTGCTCAATCCGCATTTTATAGTGAGTGGGAGTAATCATTATTTCGATAAAACTTTAGATAATTGATAAATTAGAAATTAAATCTTTAAATAATTTGTAACAAATGTTGCAAAATACTCCCTAACAGCAATATTAATTGGTGATAATACTAGGGGTAGGTGTAGATCATTTTATTTCTAATGGCTCAAATTCATGGCAAAGGCTAATGACTCAGAAAGTAACAAAATCTTGCTAGTTGATGATGATGAGGTTCTTCAACAACTCTTGCATAAATTTTTAACAGCCCAAGGTTACCATGTATCAGTA
>JBJOOT010000075.1:0-15453 GCA_046051185.1 Pseudomonadota bacterium
ATAGTCATGACTTACACCAGCATTTATTAAGTATGCGTACTGCGAATTTAGTCCTATCAACCCAAGAAAATAATCCACAGTCAGCCTAGCTAGTTGAAAGATGAGCTGAGATAATCCGCCACATGGCATTATTACATCTACGCAATATTCACCTCGAAAACGGGGACAATCGTCTGTTCGATGGCATTGATTTACAAATCGAGGCAGGCGAACGCTTATGTCTAGTGGGGCGTAATGGTACGGGTAAATCCACCCTGATGAAGCTCTTGTGTCGTGAGGTACAAGCCGATGATGGGGAAATCATTCACTCACCAGATTTAAAAATCGCTCGTCTCCAACAAGATGTCCCTCATGGCAGCAATGCCAGTGTGTTTGAGATTGTTGCCGCTGGTTTTGGTCAGCAGGCTATTGAAGAAGAGTGGCAAACGCAGTGGCAAATTGAAGCTATTTTAAGCCGTTTACAATTAAAGGGTGAACAAGCCTTTGATGATTTATCTGGAGGGTGGAAGCGTCGTGCTTTATTGGCGCGTGCTTTAGTTTCCAATCCTGATATTTTGCTTTTGGATGAACCAACCAATCATTTAGATATTCCAGCGATTGAATGGCTGGAAAATTTCCTGCTTAACTATAAAGCAACCCTATTATTTGTCAGCCATGATCGTGCTTTTGTGCGTAAATTAGCAACCCGCATTATTGAGCTAGATCGTGGGCGCTTGAGCAGCTGGACAGGCAATTTCGATAAATACCAAGAAAATAAACAAGCCGCTTTAGAAGCTGAAGCACAGCAGTCAGCTTTATTTGATAAACGCTTGGCTGAAGAAGAGGTTTGGATTCGGCAAGGCATTAAAGCTCGTCGGACACGCAATGAAGGTCGCGTGCGGCGTTTAGAGGCTATGCGAGAAGAATTTCGTCAGCGCCGCAATTTGCAAGGTAAAGTCCAAGCACAAATCGGTCAAGCAGAGGCTTCTGGCAAACTTGTCTTAGAGGCTAACCAGCTGAGCTATGGGTTTGATGGGCAGCCGCTGATTAAAAACTTTAGTACAACGATTTTGCGTGGCGACAAAATTGGCATTATTGGCCCCAATGGGGTCGGTAAAACGACTTTGATTAAGCTATTACTTGGTGAGCTGACTCCACAAGCCGGTACAATTAAGCAAGGGACTAATCTGCAAATTGTCTATTTTGATCAACATCGTGCCCAGTTTGATAATGAAAAAAATCTGCGCGAAAATATTGCCCCCGGCTCTGATTTTGTTGAAATCAATGGCCAACGTAAACATGTAATTAGTTATTTGCAGGATTTTCTATTCACCCCGCTACAAATTCAAAAGCCGGTGAAAGTATTATCCGGTGGCGAGCGTAATCGTTTATTGTTAGCGCGTTTATTTGCGCAGGCCTCGAATCTTTTAGTCCTCGATGAGCCGACTAATGACCTCGATGCCGAAACTTTAGAGCTATTGGAAGAGCTATTAATTGATTATGCAGGCACTTTAATTTTAATTTCCCATGATCGTAGTTTCTTAAACTCCGTGGTGACACGCAGTATTGTGTTCGAAAATGCTTCTATTTGTGAATATGCAGGCGGCTATGATGATTGGCTCATTCAACGCCCACCCCCCATAGCCGATAAGCTAAATGAACCAATCGCTAAATCGATACCGATAGCTATTCCTAAAGAAGAAGCAAAACCCAGTGCTAAGTTAAAAAAGCTCAGTTATAAAGAACAGCGTGAGCTTGAGCAGTTACCCGCCTTGATTGAACAATTAGAAAATCAGCTAGCTGAGTTACAGCTATTTATGGCAACTCCAGCGTTTTATCAGCAAGATGCGGCGAAAATTACCGCTAAGCAACAAGACTTAGAACAATTAACTGCTGAACTTGATAAGGCTTTTGCCCGTTGGGAGTATTTAGAAAGCCTTTAGCTAATACGTTGGCATACATTCAGCTAACCGCCTGTCGATTGATTGTTTGTTAATGGTGTTTCTATCTGTAATTGATTGTTCCTCATGAGGGCTTTTGCTAACTTATCTCAAGCTCTACTTATTAATAAAAATAATCGACAGGTATGAAAAAAATCCAACCCTTGTTTTGGTTGTTTGCCAGTGTTGCTGGGTTGGTGTTGATCGTGCCACAGACTCAAGCAGCTCAGGTGGTCAAACCAAATATTTCAATCATCTTTGCTGATCCGCAAGCTAGTGTTCCGCTTAATTTAACGTATACAGTAACAGCACCTGAGACTGAACATTTAACTGGCTTGGGGTTGAGAATGCATTATAACTCCAATGCTGTAGAGCCAATCAGCCAAACAGCGTATAGCAGCCAACTTCAACCTATCGGCTTGTCAATGCCTGATACAACGAATTTAGATGGTGATCTGGCTACGGATCAATATTGGGTATTTGCTTGGGTTGATCTCAATGCTAGTTGGCCGGGAATTGGTCAAACTCCATTAAACTTATTGAGCAGCCAATTGCGCACTAAAACAGGTTTTACAGGAGCGACGGCTATTCGTTTTTCGGCTTCAGCAACGGCACAAGCGGCTGATTTTCAAACTAGCCCTTTAACCATTTGTGCGAAGCCCTTTGTAAGTATAATGGCAACGGATGCACTCGCTCATGAAACCGCAGCTAATACTGCAAGCTTCCAAGTTAGCCTCGCAGCTCCCTTACCGGTAGCCTGTGGCAATTTAAGTATTGATTATCAGGTCAGTGGTACGGCTACTGCTGGTAGTGATTATGCGGCTTTAAGTGGGACAGTCATCGTTCCAGCAGGTAGTCAATACAGCAATATTGTCCTCACTCCCTTAGCCGATACGCAAACCGAAGCTGATGAAACTGTGAGCTTGGCTTTGCAGGCTAATAGCCGTTATCAGTTAACTAGCAATAGTCAAGCTAGTGCAAGCTTGCTTGACGCTAATACCGATACCCTTCCAACAGTTTTGCTGACCAGTACTCAATTACAAGTGCTAGAAGGAACGGATGCAACGGTTAAATTAACTGTGGCGCGTCAAGCTAAGGATGTAGCTTCAGCCCTGACGGTCTATCTACAAGCGACAGGCTCAGCAACGGTTGGCAGTGATTATCAAGCATTGCCAAGTTCACTGATAATTCCTGCGGGGCAAACACAGGCCAGTGTACTCATGACAGTATTCAATGATACTTGGCAAGAGCAAAATGAAACTTTAACAATCAGCCTAGCAGCCGATCCGCGTTATTACCTCTCTGAACTTAATACTATCGATCTGCTGCTCCTAGATGATGAGGCGCGTCTCAATACTGATTTACTGCTGAATCCGGTTAATACTCAAAGTATTCCGACTTTAAGTGAGTCTATGCTGCTCCTGTTAATCATCGGTTTTGCCCTCTTAGCCTGTACTCACCCGCGCTTAACCCAGAGCAAGCAGGGAGCTAAATCATGTCACCACTAAGCTTACGAGCAGTTTGCTTTGGGTTATTGAGTCTGTGTAGTTTATGTCTCACTAGTCAAGCAGCTGAGTTAGTAGAGTCAGAGTTTTATCAAGCTGCTCCCTTGCGTGCCGAGTCCATGCAGCAAACTCAACTGAAATTGTGGCCACTCAATCCCGCCAAACGGGGTTTAAGTAATCTATTATTCCCTGTTCCTTCTATGCAACTGAGTGCACCGAGCGCGACAGAGTTAGCCGCTTTACAACAAGCAGCAACTCAGCGTCGAGCTTTAAAAATTGGTATTGAGCGGCAAATGCCCGCCTTACCCGAGCTTAAAGATTGGGTATGGATGCCGGTTTTGGGGGGGCAAGCTGCTCAATTTATACTGAGCTCAGAGGCGGCTGCTAATTTACGAGCTTTGCTTCAATTAGAGCAGCCTTTGCCTAAGGGAGTTGAATTACGGATATTTTCTCTTGAATCAAGCCAAGAAGTTTTTGGTGCGTATCAGCAAGCTGATTTCCATCAACTTGATGCTAGCCAACACTTTGAATTATGGACACCCACTGTCAGTGGGAGTGAGCTAGGGTTGGAGGTTTTTGTACCTACGGGTCTTGATCCAGCGCAAATCCAATTAACGATTCCACAAATTTCCCATATTGATTATGACTTAAAGCTAGGAAAGTTTAAGCTAAGTGATGCATTTTTAAAATTTTCTAGTTGTGATCTAAGTATGGCTTGTGCCCCTGCTGCTTGGCAGACCACAGCTAAAGCGGTGGCTCGCTATATTTTCACGGATACTGCCGGTAGTAGCTATTTGTGTACCGGTACGCTGTTAGCCGATAAAGATACGAGTACACAAATTCCTTATTTTTCAACAGCTGCACATTGTATCAATGAGGCAAGTTTGGCCGCTAGCATGGATTTTTATTGGCTGTATCAAGAGGCAAGTTGTGGTTCAGGCAATGCAACTTGGCTACGCACTACTGGAGGGGCTGATTTACTAGCCACTCGTAGTGAACTGGATAGTAGCTTAGTCCGTACCCGTACTCCGCCACCAGTCGGTACGGTTTTATCGGGCTGGGCTTTGGATTCTTTACCTGCGAATGCTAGTGTTGTTGGGATTCATCATGGATATGGCTTTCCTAAGCAGTTTAGCCAAGGCAATTTTTTGAGTTATGCCAGTGTGTCATCCACGCCGACAGGTTATATGGTGACTAAAGACCCCGCTGGTAATTTTACACAAGTCACTTGGACTCAAGGCATCACTGCTCAAGGAAGCAGCGGTTCAGGTTTATGGTTTAGCCTCAATGGTAATCAGTATTTTAAGGGTAGTTTAGTAGGAGGTTCGTCTAGCTGTGGTGTGCCTAATGCACCGGATGAATATACTCGCTTGGAGCGCTTCCATCCTTATATAGCGACTTGGCTAGAGGCCACAGATAAACCACTGACCAGTTTACTGAATACCAATCAACCCTTAAATGGTTTAGTCGATGGGGTGATTATAGCGCGATATTTAGCAGGGAAGCGGGGAGCTGAGCTGACGAACCAAGTCAGTGCAGTGACAATGAATTGGGCAGAATTAGATACTAAACTTGATTTACTAAAACCTGTCTTAGATATTGATGGTGATCATCGCTTAGAGGCTAATAAAGATGGTCTGTTAATGATTCGCTATTTAATGGGATTAAAAGATGCTGCTTTAATTGCACAACTTGATTTTACTGATTCACAAAGAAAAACTGCAAAAGAAATCACTCAATATATTGAGCTGCTATTTTTCTGATAAAAATTGGATATAAATGAATAACTTGAAAATACGGCTCGGAATCAAATACATGTTCCCGAGCCAGAATGTGCTACAGGTTTAACGCACCGTAGCTAGCTTCCTCACTAGCGGTTGAGGAATGAAAAACTGACTGAGTAAAGCAGATAGATAAGTTTGATTCTAGTCAAAAAATCATAGAAGTCAAATTTAACTAGGGGTTAAAGCGTTGATTTTTAATATATTAGTTAATTATTAAATTCTAAAATATGCGAGTTTGTTTAATTCAATTATACTAACTAAATTCTTTACTTGCCGTGACACTCATGACCGATTTTGAATATATTGATAAACCAGAACAATTAAATAGCTTTTTAGAAAAAGCTCAGTATTCTGATTGGATAGCCTTAGACACTGAATTTATTCGAGAAAAAACTTATTATCCGCGTTTGTGCTTAATTCAATTAGCCACGGTGGATGATTTAGTCTGTATTGATCCATTAAGTATTCAAGATTTATCTGGTTTTTTTGCATGGTTGCAAAAGCCCACCATGTTGAAAGTATTCCATGCGGCTTGGCAAGATTTAGAAATTTTTTATCATTTGAGTGGGCAAGTCCCGAAGCCCTTGTTTGATACTCAAATTGCTGCTGCTGTTTTGGGTTTGGGGGATCAGTTAGGGTATGCACGTCTAGTTGAGGAGTTACTTGGCGTACAGTTGGATAAATCGCAATCTCGCACCGATTGGGCGCGGCGTCCACTCAGTCATCAACAGCTGAACTATGCGATTGATGATGTCCGCTATCTACGAAAAATTTACCCTCTTCTTAAACAAGGTTTGCAGGAAACGGGGCGTTTGAATTGGCTCAATAAACCGTTTGAACGCTTAACTGAACCCCGTGAGTATACGCCAGATCCTTGGACGAGTTGGGAGCGAGTGAGAGGGGTACAGCTATTAAAGCCTAAGCAACTGGCCGTGCTACGCGAGTTAACTGCTTGGCGGGAGAACTTAGCTATGCAAAAAGACTTACCCCGCCGTTGGCTTTTAACCGATGAAATCTTAGTGGATATGGCTCGGATGAAACATCGTGAATTAGCGGATTTTTCAGCGATTCGGGGTTTGAGTACGGAGCAAATTGCCCGTTATGGTCAATTATGGTTAGAGTTGATTCGTCAAGCACAAGCTTTGCCTGCCGAAGCGTGGCCTGAATTACCTCGGCGGCGAAAATTGGATGCTGAGCTGTCCTTGGTAGCTGATTTATTGATGGTCATCGTGAATCAACAAGCTTTAGTACATAATATTTCGGCAGCAATGTTGGCTAGTCGAGCGCAAATCGAAAAGATGTTGATTGAAGGCCGTAGCCAATTCTCAGATGATTGGCGAGGAAGTCTGGTGAATGAATTATTTGCACAGATTTTAAGTGGCCAAGCCAGTATCCGTGTTAAGGATCAAGTTTTAAGCATTGAAGACGGATCTAATCTGAATGGAAGCTATGGTAAACTCTAGGTTTAGTAGTTTGAATGGATAGGCGATTGGTATGACCGAGCGTATTGCCACTGTGGAACGAAATACTTTAGAGACACGTATTGCTGTCACAGTGAATTTAGATGGCACAGGTAAGTCTAGTTTTAATACAGGTCTTCCCTTTCTTGAACATATGTTAGATCAAGTGGCACGACATGGCATGCTCGATCTAAGTATTACTTGTGAGGGGGATCGCCATATTGATGATCATCATAGTGTTGAGGATATTGGCATTACCTTAGGCCAAGCCTTAAATAAAGCGATTGGTGATAAAAAAGGTTTGCGGCGTTATGGCCATGCTTATGTCCCCTTAGATGAAGCTTTATCCCGTGTAGTGATTGATTTTTCGGGGCGTCCGGGCTTGGAGCATCATGTGGATTATCGGCGCTCACACATTGGGCAATTTGATACCGATCTCTTTTTTGAATTTTTCCAAGGCTTTGTGAATCACGCTTTAGTGACTTTGCATATCGATAATCTACGTGGACATAATGCTCATCATATCGCTGAAACTATTTTCAAAGCTTTTGGGCGGGCGTTGAGAATGGCTGCAGAATTTGATCCGCGCATGGCGGGCATTATGCCTTCAACCAAGGGTTCACTCTAATGAAGGTCGCCATTATTGATTACAATATGGGTAATTTGCATTCGGTCGCCCGTGCAGTCACTCATGTTGCCACCGCTGATACGCAAATCAAAATTACGGCAGACCCTGATTTCATTCGCCAAGCTGATCGTATTGTCTTTCCCGGGCAAGGGGCTGCTCGGGATTGTATGCGTGAGCTAGAAACACGCGGTTTAAGTGAGGTGGTACGTGAAGTTGCCAAAACTAAACCTTTTTTAGGCATTTGTATGGGGATGCAAGTGCTAATGGAGTTCTCCGCAGAAAATGGTGGCGTAGAGTGTTTGGGGATTTATGCGGGCAAAGTAAATTTTTTTAAAGATTTAAGCATTGCCAAACTAAAAACTCCCCAAATGGGTTGGAATCAAATTCGCCAGACTCAAGCTCATCCCTTATGGGCTGGAATCAAAGACGGTTCGCGTTTTTATTTTGTACATAGTTATTATGTACAACCAGCAGATGCTCGGTTAATCACCGGATCTACTTGTTATGGTTTGGATTATGCTTCAGCTATTGCTCATGAGAATCTGTTTGCTATTCAGGCTCATCCTGAAAAATCAGCCGCAGATGGTTTACGGCTGCTAGCGAATTTTATGCATTGGCAGCCGTAAACTTCAGGTTTTAAACCAATTTATTGTCAAAATCCCACATCACGGTTTCTGTTTGTTTAGCTGCTTTCTTAAGCAGCTCTAACATGGGATAAGCACGTCGATTAATAGAAACCTGCTCTTCGCTGGCTTCATCATCCTGCTTAGGGGCGAGGTGTTGATTTTCTTGCTTAGCAACTTCGTTCAAGTTGGTTTGAAAAGTCTGTAAGGTTTTTTCAGCCTCTACTCCTAAAACTGCTCCTGGAATAGTGTCACTATGCCCCATGAGCTTGATCATAGTACGTGCATCTTTCTCAAACATTGAGAAAGTTCCCACTTTGCTATCGAAACGAACTAACATGGTTTAACTCCTTATCAAAATGTAAAGAAACTATTTCTGGCAGATCAAGCCTTTTAGATAATAACCTTCAGGAAAGGCTAAACGAGTAGGATGATCGCTTGCTTGATCGAGTTTGCGAATGATTTGTGCATCACATCCCGCATCCACTGCAGCATCTGCCACAATTTTTTGAAACAAATTGCTCTCCATTAAACCAGAACATGAGAATGTAAATAATAACCCATGCGGTTTTAATAACCTAAAGCCTAGTAAGTTTATATCTTTATAGCCACGTGCTGCTTTCTCGATTTGGCTTTTATTTTCAGCAAATTTAGGGGGATCAAGGATAATTAAATCAAACTGTCGTCCTTCATCCCGATATTGTCTTAACAGTTGGAAGACATCACCTTGGATATTCTCCATTTGCTCGGTGTTGAAGCCATTTAAGGTAGCCGCCTGAGCCGCTAAATCTAGAGCAGGCTGCGAGGCATCAATATTAGTCGCTTTCACAGCGCCACCTTTAAGGGCTGCAATCGAGAAGCCACCCGTATAGGAAAAACAATTAAGAACGGTTTTATGCTGAGCATAATGCTCTACGGCAGAGCGATTATCACGTTGATCTAAGTAAAAACCTGTTTTATGTCCATTAATAACATCGACGCGATAACGGCGACCCTCCTCAACAATATCAATAAATGCCGGAGGAGCTTGACCTCTTAGAACGCCAGTGGTGAGGGTTAAACCTTCTTTTTTACGAATATCAACATCGGAGCGTTCATACACACCTTGGCAGGGGATTAGCTCCATCAATAATTCAGCCAAGGTTGATTTCCAATATTCTGCTCCAGCAGTGAGTGCTTGCAGAATCAACCAGTCGCCAAATTTATCTACGATCACGCCGGGTAAGCCATCCGACTCTGCATTGAGCAAGCGATACCCTGTATTTCGAGCGCTAATGCCTAAGGCTTGCCGCTGTTGAATAGCTGCTTGAATCCGCTCAGCAAAGAATGAACGATCAATCGTGGCTCGACCTACAGCCCATAAGCGGACTTGAATTTGTGATTGTGGCGACCAAGCCCCCATCCCTAGCAAATCACCGTGCTCAGAGCGTAGCTCAACGGTTTCACCTAAGGCAGGTTCACCTTTGACACTGGCAATTGCTCCTGAAAATACCCACGGATGGCGGGCGCGTACATTTTTATCACGGCCGCGATGCAGCAATACTTGCGGATAAGATGGTCTAGAAGTAGCGGGTTTGGTAGTCAAAACTAGGTCTCCAATGCACAGGTTGTTGTTATACCTGTGAGCTTTCCATTTGGTCAAATAAGATCGTATTTGTTTTTTACAATAGGGTGACTTGCTCTGCTAGAAGCGCAGGCGTAGAGTTATTTTTTGAAACTCATAACCAAGATCATGTCTGAATTTCTAAACTCCCTTGCCTTTTCATTTAATGTAACAGGTCCGATTTTTCTAATTTTAATCCTTGGAGTTTATCTAAGGCGCATCGGTATTTTAACGGATGCTTTTGTCGAGGCAGGTTCACGTTTAGTTTTTAATGTCACCTTGCCTGCCTTGTTGTTTATTAGTGTCAGCAAAACGCAGATCAGTGAAAGTGCGAACTTCGCTTTGATTGGTTTGGGAGCTGCCCTGACCATAGTGACTTATTTACTTTTAGAGTTATTAGCCTCTGTGATGGTGAAACCACCCGAAGACCGTGGTGTAGTGGTGCAAGGTGCTTTCCGGTCAAATATGGGAATTATTGGTCTTGCGTATTGTGCGAATGCCTATGGTGAAGCGGGAGTCGCTGCCGCCTCTTTATATTTAGGCTTGATTACTATTTTATTTAATATTTTATCCGTGATTACGCTAAGTCGTTCTTTGCATCAACAGGGGCAAGGGATCATGCCGATTATTAAAGGCATTGCAAAGAATCCATTAATTATCGGTATTTTGCTCGCCTTGCCAGTATCGTATCTTGAGTGGAAGCTACCAGAGCTAGTCTTGAAATCAGGTGAATATTTTGCACAAATGACTTTACCGCTGGCTTTATTGTGTACAGGGGCTTCGCTCAGTTTTAAGTCAATGCGCCAAGATATGTACAATACTTTGAGTGCAAGCTTCGGTAAATTACTGGTGATTCCGGTGATTTTTACCTTCGGTGGTATTGCGGCTGGCTTATCAGGGATTAATTTAGGTGTGATGGCACTGATGGCGTTTGCCCCTACTGCCGCTGCTAGTTATGTAATGGTCAGAGCGATGGGGGGGAATAGTGTCTTGGCTGCCAATATTATTGCGGTCACTACCTTAGGCTCGGTCTTTAGTACAAGTCTAGGCATTGCTTTATTGAAAGCAGCGGGTTTGATGTAAATCAGGTTTGTTTCGACATCATCGACCTAGATTGCAAAATCTCGTTACAATAGACCATTTTCTGTTTAGGCAGGGGCACTCCTAAGATGACAAACCCGACACAACCCAATATTGCTGTGATTAAAGACTATTTACTGTCTTTGCAAGCAGATATTTGTACTCAGCTAAGTGCTGAGGATGGGCAAGCTGATTTTATAGAAGACATTTGGCAACGCCCAGGAGGGGGCGGTGGGCAGACGCGGGTTTTATCGAATGGCGCAGTGTTTGAGCAAGCTGGCGTAAACTTCTCTCAAGTCTTTGGCTCGACCTTACCTCCGTCAGCGACAGCTGCTCGTCCTGAGCTTGCAGGACGTAGCTTTCATGCAATGGGAGTTTCTTTGGTGATTCATCCGCATAACCCGTTTGTACCAACCTCACATGCCAATGTCCGTTTTTTTATGGCTGAGCATCCGACAGAAGCACCCGTTTGGTGGTTTGGCGGAGGCTTTGATTTAACACCTTATTACGGTTTTGAAGAAGACTGTGTGTCTTGGCATCAAATGGCTAAGGCAGCTTGTGATCCTTTTGGTGCAGAGGTTTATGCTAAGTATAAGCACTGGTGTGATGATTACTTTTTTTTAAAACATCGCAATGAAGCACGTGGCGTAGGTGGTTTATTTTTCGATGATCTAAATGAATGGGGTTTTGAGCAGAGTTTTGCATTTATGCGGAGTGTTGGTGATCACTATATTCAAGCCTATCGGCCGATTGTGCAAAAGCGTAAGCAGTTAGCGTTTAATGAAGACCAACGCGATTTTCAACTTTATCGGCGTGGACGCTATGTAGAATTTAATCTGGTCTATGATCGTGGTACTTTGTTTGGCTTACAATCGGGTGGGCGTACTGAGTCGATTTTAATGTCTTTGCCACCTTTGGTTAAATGGCGCTATGACTGGCAGCCAGCGCCTAATTCAGCTGAAGCTCGCTTATACACGGATTTTCTAACACCACGAGATTGGTTAGGTTTAGAGGGTTGCTAAAATGCTGCACTAAACCTACCAGGACTTTTCTCCGGGCTGAGGTTTATGACTAGAGAGCTTCATAAACTTCCAAAATAAATAAGCTAAAAATCCCAGAATAAACAGAATAGTCAGGCTGGTCATCATTAAAATGCCTGTCATACTGCTGAAAAAAGTCAACATAAGCTTGTCTCCGAATTGAACTGTGACAAGCTTTATTTTGCAATTAGCCTAAAAATCCACTTTGATTTTGATCAAACACTCACGGCCAAGTTCACACTTCCTTGGCCTAGATCAAGTTTTTAGGAATTAATGATTAGCTGCAGCGCGTAAGGCTGCTAAGGCACGGTCTACATTCACTAAACCATAGCCATAATCATTGTCGCGGCCTTGTTTACCAAGATCAATCGCCGTTTGCTCTAAGAGTTTAGGTGTCACCCCTTGCTTATTCATAGAGAGCAGCAAGGCAATTAAGCCCGTTACATGTGCGGTTGCCATTGATGTGCCTGTGGCTAAATCGAAAGTGCCTGCAGGAGAGGTCGTAAAAATATTGACGCCTGGTGCCGCAAGATCAATATAAGAACCGCGATTAGCCCGCCCAAACAGACTCTCTTGTTCATCGACGGCTGTTACTGCTAGGACATCCTCAAACGCAGCTGGATAGGCTGGCTCAGCAGTCGGCCCCCCATTGCCGACGGAGGAAACGACAATAATTCCATTATTGATCGCGCGTTGAACCATTTTTTGTACGAGTGGGTCGTTCTTACCAGCAAAGCTCAAATTCAAAATATCAACATTTTCTTGAATGCAAAGATCAATGGCTTTAGCGACTAAGCCTGCGGTACTACTACGATCATTAGGATTTTTAGGATCAGTACTAAAGGCACTGACCGCATAAAGCGAGGCTTCAGGAGCAATCCCAATCCGAGGGTTTTGGCCAATTAAAACGCCAGCAATTGCTGTGCCATGCTTTTGATTATTGGCATCACCTGCTGGAATCAATTCAACTCGTCTGACTTTAGAGTTATCCAAGGAGCGATGTAGAATATCAATCGGTGTATCAACCATACCGATTTTTACTCCAGCCCCTTTGGTAAACTGATGAGCTTGGGCGATCCCTGTTAAGCCCAAGGGATAACCAACGGGGCTTGGATTAGTGTTTGCAATAGCTGCGGTAAAAAACAAACTACTTAAATTAGCTTCAACTTTTTCTTCTTTCTTATTAATAGTATCCACTAAGGCCTTAGCATCTTGGCCATTGGTAGCTACCGTTAGCATTTTAGTCCGAATTGAGTTTAACTCATCGCTGCGTTTTTGAGTTAGGCGATAGCGCTGTAAAACCTCTTCTGCAAAACGCGAGGATTGTTGGGCATCATACAATAATAATAATTCGTTTTTACGATACTCACGGTCGGTATTATAGGTATTGCCCACACACCAAGCGCTTGAGATATGGCAAGCAGGTGAGTCGTAGCTAATTTTAGGATCATGAGGTGCTGCAGCGACTAGGGATACAGCACTACAGCTAACCAGGACTAAGCCCTGAGCGCTTTGCTTGAGCATCAAAGCTATTGAAGCGGCAAGTCTAGTCACTGCGTTGTTTTATCCTGAAATTGTGGGCCTAAAAATAACACAGGTGAACTTTGTTGTGCCGTTTGTTTCATAATGCTGTCAGCCAAAGCTACCTTGTCAATATTAGGTGCAACGGGCATTTCAATCGTGAAAATACTTTGGGCATTCGGGCCAGAAACAATATGTGCTTGCCACTGATTTAAAAACTCACAGACTTCAAGGTGCTTAGCATCATCCGCAAACTGTACAAGAAAGCGACTTAGCTCCGTTTTACCATCCGAATTAAGCGTTTGGGCAGTGGATGTTGCGACACTCGCAACGCTGAACTTAGCATCCGGTTCTGTTGCAAAATGCCCATAAGCTAATAAAGCAATTTGTGCACCTACTAAGCTTGCAAAGACTGCATTTGCAGGCGTTAACCAATTTAAATTCAGCAAAGGTTGGCGCCACAAAAACTCAAACCACTTCTTTTGCACAGGAGGGTGAGGTTTTGTGCTAGCCACAGGGTTTGTTTGCGGCAAAGTTTGGTTTTTGGCAACAGGTTCTATATAGGAGGGCAGTGAAGCTTCTTCAGGCTTATCCTCTTCGCGATCAATACGTGCTAAGAGCTTATTTAAGCGTTGCTCGGTGGTATCTAAAGCTGATAATTCTAATAAGCTGGTATTGGTGCATACCAAGCGCATCATCTTTTCTTCTTGTATCAGCTCATGCTGTAGCTCTGGATATAACTCCAAAGCTTGATTCACCAATCCCTGCTCTGCTTTGCTAAGCTTCTCGGTAAGATACCAAGGAAGGAGACGGCGTGCCTCTTCCAAGAGTGCGTTGGACTCAAGATTACTCATAAAGATGACCAGTTTATATATCGAATTCTATAATTCCAGCTTTCTCAAGCATTTGACCTAAACGCTTGCGAGCATAGAACATACGTGTTTTGACAGTGTTCTCCGAGATTTTTAAGATGTCCGCGACTTCTTTAACAGACTTATCTTCAAAATACGTGAGTTTTAAGACATCTCGATGTTCATCTGTCAAATGGTTCATCATGCGTAGTAATTGATCCTTCATGTCCTCTTCAATCTGAGCTTCCTCAGGATTGGGAGCGCTATCTTCCATTGCTAACATGATGGCATCGTCATCTAAAGTAACTTCAGATGTTTTTCTTAGCCAAGAAATAAGCTTATTGCGTGTTATGGAATAAATCCATGTGGAGGCTTTGGACTTGCCTTCGAATTTATCAGCGGATCGCCATACATCAAACAATGCATCATCCACAATATCGGCTGCTTGTGCGACATCATCCTTGAGTAAGCGAGCGCAATAACTTACTAATCGTGGCTGATACTTCAAATACAAACGACTAAACGCTTGTCGATCCCCTTGAGCAATTTGGCCTAAAAGCTCCTCATCACTATGCCTAACGTGTTGCTCCGCACTATTGTTAGCTGTTTCTTGGTGCTTGATTGAACCGTTCATTAGCTTTGTCGCCTTGAATCATGATTTGGTTTGAACTTCTTGTGATTTTTTCTTGCAAAATCGGCTGAGTAATAAAAATAAATGAACCGACGGTTACCTTGGTACGACAGAGAGTCATTAGTTGACAGGCTGCTCTGCTGTAGAACTGAGATTTAACCAAGCTACACTATCCTGCTCATTGTTAGAGTGGTTCGCATCCTAAATCAACATTACTCACACACTCGAATTAGTCATTATAAAATTATAATACTCCCTCGCAAATCTAACGGGTCTTCGGACCCGTCTTTTTACACCAATGGGTCTATATCGCTGCATAAAGACAAACTGCTATTATTCTTGAACATTCATGATCGAGCAAGATTGTTCTGTTAACTTGCTCATCAAGCTGTTTTTATTCTGTTTTAGGACTGACTTTATGTATCAAATTGGTACAACACTGACACAATATATTATTGAAGAGCAGTATACGTTTGCGGGTGCTCGAGGGCAGTTTACGGGTTTGTTAAATGATATCGCGACAGCTTGTAAGAAATTAGCTAGCCTTACTAAAAAAGGAGCTTTAGTAGGTGTACTCGGTACGGCTAATTCAGAAAATATCCAAGGCGAAATACAGAAGAAAATGGACATCATCTCTAATGATGTCTTCCTTGAGGCCTTAGAGAATAATGGGCATGTTGCTGCTTTAGCCTCTGAAGAAATGGAAACTGTCTATAATTTGAAGGCGGGTAAACCACGCGGTTCTTTTTTGGTCACGTTTGATCCCTTAGATGGTTCTTCTAATATGGATGTGAATGTGTCTGTAGGG
>JBJOOT010000076.1:0-15346 GCA_046051185.1 Pseudomonadota bacterium
TAATACAGCATCAACACCCGCACCCACGGCGTCAGCGAATAATGTCACTGTCAATACGGGTGCCGCGCCAGCACCCACGGCTAGCCCTAGTCGTATTTATGCGGTCACCAAAGTCGCACCTGATGATGGTCTTAATATGCGAAGCCAACCCGGCACAGGGGGCAATGTTGTCGCTGTATTGCCTGCCAATGCAAAAGGTTTAATTGTCTTAGGTCAAGAGCAAAAGACCGGTAATTCGGTTTGGGTGAAAGTCGCGTGGGCAGGTCGGCAAGGTTGGGTCAATAAATATTATTTGCGCGAAGATGTGGATACAGTGAACTATAATCCCGCCAACACCAAACCAACAGTTAAACCTGAGGTTGTGATGCAATGCGGTGGAACAGAACCGTTTTGGAGTATGAGCATTAGTGAACGCGATATGAAAGTGAATATTATGGGGGGCGCACAATTTAGTATACCTGTCACCATGCGCCAACAATCCGCTAATAGCACCACTATCGCTGTTGTTGCGGGGATGCGTGGGAATACTTCAACCACTGCTTTTTTAGAAAAAGTGGAAAATTGTAGTGATGGTATGTCTGATAAAAACTATCCCTACACCATCACCACCGTCTTAAATGGTCAGCAAGTGGTGTCTGGCTGTTGTTCGATTGTGAGTATTACGAAATAATTAATGACTACACTTAACCAGAAACCGACCCTACTGTGCATTGCTCACCGTGGGGCGATGGGGCATGCGCCAGAAAATACTATTGCTTCGATCCGTCGAGCCTTGGAGTTGGGTGCACCCTGCATAGAAATTGATGTGTATAGTGTGAATGGAGATTTATTAGTCATTCATGATGCACGCCTAGAACGCACAACGAATGGTAAAGGCCGTCTATGGGAACATGATTTCGGTTATTTACGCTCCTTAGATGCCGGGAATGGTGAGCAAATTCCAACCTTAGCGGAAGTTTGCGGTGAAATTGATGGCAAAGCTTGCCTCAATATCGAATTGAAAGGTTTTAAGGTAGCCGTAGATGTGGTCTATTTCATTCAGACGATGCTACATCCTGAAGTCAGTTGTTGGCGACGGGAACAACTCCTTATTTCCTCATTTGATCACCGTGCTTTACAACAAGTCCGTAAGTTAGATCCGCGCTTAAATATTGCAGCACTCGGCTATTCAATCCCTGTCGAGCAGGCAGGTTTTGCACAAGACTTAGGTGCAATGGCAGTGAATCCTTCTTTGGAATTAATTGATCAAGCCTATGTCGAAGATGCCCATGCACGCGGTTTGAAGGTGTATGTGTATACCGTGAACGAGCCGGAAGATCTGCAAGCAATGGTTGACTTAGGCGTGGATGGTGTCTTTACGAACTACCCAGAGCGAGTACTTGAGCATTATGCTCAACCGGATATGAGTCAAGGTTGGGCGAGGTGACTCGCCCGAATCAGCCCTGCTAGCGCTGCCCAGCTAATTTCATTGAAAATGGATTGAAATTAACTGTCTTGAGCCCCTTTTAAACACGCTGTGGCTGCCCTACTCGCTGCCGATTTCGATACTCAGGGTCCATATAAACAGCTACCCCTGCAGCGGGTAGCATGCCTTTACCTTTGATTAAATCAGCAGCGCGCTCCGCAAGCATAATGGTCGGTGAGTTCAAATTGCCATTGGTAATGGTTGGGAAAATCGAGGAATCCACCACGCGCAAGCCCTGTATCCCCTGTACCCGAGTTTCGGGATCGACCACGGCTAAAGCATCCGTACCCATGCGACAAGCACAGGAGGGATGATAAGCACTCTCCGCATAAGCACGTACAAAGGCATCAATTTCCTCATCTGTTTGTACCTTTTCTCCGGGTTGGATTTCAGAATCACGATAAGGATCAAACGCAGGCTGACCGATAATATTACGTGTTAGGCGCACACAGGCGCGAAAGCCTTCGATGTCATCTTGATGCTGCATATAATTAAACAAAATAGAGGGTGCCTCGCGCACATCGGCGCTACAGATTTGAATACGCCCTCGACTTTTGGGTTTATTGTGCCCAACATGTACTTGGAAACCATGTCCATCAAAAGCAGAGCGGCCGTCATAACGCATGGCCGCTGGCAAGAAGTGGTATTGAATATCCGGCCATTCAATGCCTGGTTTAGAGCGAATAAAAGCACAAGATTCAAAATGATTCGTCGCCCCCAAACCATCACGTTTGAGCAGCCACCGAGTCCCAATTAAAAATTTATGCCAAGGATCAAGTTGGCCATTTAAGGTAATCGGCTGCTTGCACCGGAATTGGAAATAAAACTCTAAATGATCCTGTAAGTTCTCACCGACTCCCGCCAGATCATGCACCACCGGCACACCGGCAGCCTGCAACACAGCGGCGGGCCCGATACCAGAGACCTGTAATAACTGCGGTGAGCCAATCGCTCCCGCTGATAAAATCACTTCAAGGCGTGCTTTAGCCTGTTGTTCTTGCCCCCCCTTCAAGAAAGACACACCCACTGCACGCTTACCCTCAAACAAGATACGCTGGGTCATCGCCTGCGTGATGACTTGAAGATTAGGGCGCTTAAGTGCGGGCTTTAAGTAAGCATTCGCAGTTGACCAACGCAGGCCATTTTTGACCGTCATATGCATCGGGCCAAAGCCTTCTTGTTGCTGAGCATTATAATCCTCAGTGGACAAATAACCTGCTTGTACACCGGCTTCAATAAAAGTACGGTACAAAGGGTTTTGCATTTGATTGCCATTATTCACCGACAATGGCCCACCTTGAGCACGATAATCGTTAGTTCCAAAAGCCCAATCATCGGCTTTACGAAAATAGGGTAAACAATGCTGATAATCCCAATCCGTCGCGCCATGCTCCACCCATTCATCAAAATCACGCGCATGTCCACGCACATAAACCATACCATTAATGGAAGAAGAGCCACCAAGCACCTTACCGCGTGGACAGTGCATCCGTCGATTATTCAAATAAGGCTCAGGCTCAGTATGAAATTGCCAAGCATATTTTTCGGTATTCATGGGAATCGACAAGGCGGTCGGCATTTGAATAAACAGATTACGATCACTACCACCATATTCCAGCAATAACACCTGCTTACTGGGGTCTTCACTCAAGCGATTGGCTAAAACACAGCCTGCTGAACCTGCACCAATGATGATGTAATCGGCTTCCATAGTCTCTCCACGAGGGGCAATCAACGATATTTGCGAGTCTACTCGCGTGATTCAGGAAGAGCTAGCCAGGCTGATTGAAGATTTTTTTAACCACTAAGCAAAAAAAGCTGGAAATTCTCCAAAGTTTTTATTAGTCTTAGCGGCCTTGGAGAGCTGGCTGAGCGGTCGAAAGCGGCGGTCTTGAAAACCGTTGAAGGGTGACCTTCCGGGGGTTCGAATCCCTCGCTCTCCGCCATATATATCAAAAGGTTACATCAGTAGCCCTTTTTTATTTCTACTGCTGTTTTCTCTTTTGGTACAAATCTGGTGCAATTGCGATCGCAGTACCTAGCTATAAAACCTTATTTCCTATTCTCTTTCCGCCACTTTGCATACCGTGGTTCATCTTCACAGAAACCTCCCAGTAAACATTCACCGGCTTGAACAGGTTTTTATCAATACCAATCGCTAAGGATTGGAAATTCAACCAACCGGGAAAGGCATTTAAGCGGTCATTCAGCCCCTTGGCTTTCAAGTCAATGGTGGGCTTTTTGGTGGGTTTACGCGCTGGTTTTTTCTTATTAGTTGATGAGCCATACTGATTAGGCTTGGTATTCTTAACACTTGAGTCTTTAAACTTTTTAGTCATTTGTGTATATCGCCTTTCTGAGTTTCTGGCGCTATACACAATAATATGCACAATTCGATGCTATGCCATGCTACTTCATGCGACAACAGACAACAAAAAAGCCCTTGCAGATTGCAGCCTGCAAGGGCTTTTAGGACAGTATGCAACAGCATACTACAATATTTTGGTAGGCATAATTGGACTCGAACCAACGACCCCCACCATGTCAAGGTGGTGCTCTAACCAACTGAGCTATATGCCTGTCGCTGAAGGCTGCAAAATATAACCAAACTTCTCGGTACTCGCAAGCCTTTTTTCAGCTTAATATTTATAAAGTTGAGGAGCACGCGCTTTATTTGCCCATAAACCCGCCCGCCCCGGTTTGCTAGGCCGAGTAACTTTGAAAGGTGATTCAAACACAGCAACTACTCGACGGGGTGTCGGAGGTGTTTGAATGCGATTGATCGAGCTTACAGTGAGCGGTGGCGTTGGGGTATTTGTCTTCAAAACTGCTGTCTGGAAGAGTATAGCAGGGCTAGGATTAATCACTTCATTGTCACGGCTTGGTGTAGCTTTGCCCTCCATCGCTGCCAGTTCGAGTTTGTTATGCACCAACAGCACATTACGGACATAATCCTGAGTTTCCCGATACGGCGGAATGCCTTTGTATTGATCAACCCGCCCTTCCCCTGCATTATACGCAGCTAAGACTTTGGTTAAATCGCCATCGAAACGTTTCCATAACCACGCTAAATAACGTGTGCCACCTTTAATATTTTGCTGGCTATCCATCGAATCAGCAACGCCAAAGCGCTCCGCTGTTTCTGGAATTAACTGCATTAGGCCTTGTGCCCCTTTGGGTGATTCCGCTTGCTGGTTATAACAGGACTCAATGGCAATCACTGCTTTAATTACCGCCTCACTGACTTGATATTGAGTAGCGTATTTTTGAATCACCTCCTGATAAGGGGCTGCACGTTTATCTAAAGTTTTAACGGACATGCGCGCACAAGGATGTGTTGCAACTGTAGGGTCTAAACGCTCATCACTCGCCCTACTACTGGATAAAGCCAGTAGTAAACACAAACCCCATCCAAAGCTCGCTAAACGCGAGTTGATCATTGCCATGAGAAATCCCTATCTGCCTTATTCTGAAAGCTTGCGAATATAAGGCCAAAATCCTTAAAGTAAAATTCAACTGGTTTAAGTATAGGTTTAGATCAAATGATCTGAAGAAGTTTCTTTATTTTTGTATCAAGCCAGCGAGGATTGAGACTAACGGTCGCTTACCCTTATACTGCAAAAAGAATGGCTGATTTATTGTCCCCCAGCTGCAGTCTCGGGGCTAATACAGGGTCATTTTAACAACGAATGGATTATTAAACGCTTGAATTGAGGAGGCAAGGCATGAGCATAGCGTATACCACGATCGGCCAAGGTGCTGAACATGTATTGGTATTTCATGGCTGGTTTGGCGATTACACCACTTGGCAACCAACTTTTAATGCTTTAGATACCGATACCTTCACTTATATATTTATCGACTATCGTGGCTATGGCAAATCAGCCGCCTTGACGGGTGACTATTCAATGCGCGAAATTGCAGCGGATGCCAACGAAGTCGCCCATGAATTACAACTAAGCTCTGTGCATGTAATCGGACATTCGATGGGGGGCATGGCAATGCAGCGTTTTATTCTCGACTGTGATGCTAATCTTCAAGTCAAATCAGCGATAGGTGTTACCCCAGTTCCTGCCAGTGGCGGACAGCTTGATGAGAATGCTTGGAACTTATTTGAAGGCGCGATTAAGCAAGATCAAAACCGCTATACAATTATTAATTTCACCACTGGCAAACGCTTAACACCTGCTTGGATCAAACATATCGTCAAAGAGTCACGAGCAACCACCAATGAAACCGCTTTTGCAGGCTATTTAAATGCGTGGGTGAAAGAAAATTTTGTAAATGAAATAAGCCGTATCCACACTCCCATGCTCGTGTGTCTGGGTGAGCATGATAGCGCGATCCATGAGCAAGCTATGCAAGCGACTTATCTTAGTTGGTATCCTCACTGTGAACTACAAGTTATACCCAATGCCGGACATTATCCCATGCAAGAGACACCTGTTGATCTGATCACTCGTTTAGAAAGCTTCATGCAAAAGCACCGTTAAAAAATACTGTAAAATGTTCACTCAACTGAGTCTTTGCTTTAAGCTACGCACTGAACAGGCGGCTCTGGGGTATGTTATTCGGGAAGCCTTTTTATATGCCGCTTCTCGCTAAACTTAAAACACTTATTTTTCCATTTTTATTGCTGCTATGGCTTTTTTTTATTCCACTGGCAAGTGTTGTTTATACGCCATGGACTTATGCAACGAACTGCCAATGGAATCTTCGTTGTGAGCAATTAGGCAGTACTAAGACCAACATAGCTAGCCATGAGTTAGCGAGTTTTTTTCGCCATCAACTTCACACTTTGCCTAGCCCACCGTGGTCAGAAAAAGAAATCCGACACCTAACTGAAGTGCGTGGTATGTATGATCAAGCCTTCTGGTTATTTATTTTGATCTCTATCGTTTTTGTACTCCATTTTGTTTTTAGTAGGAGGAGTAGCCGAGTACAACGTTATCAAACTTATGCTGTGATTAGCCGAAATTTAATGCTTGGTTTATTAATTTTAATGCTTGTCATTAGCCCCTTCTTTCGGTTTTTCTGGATGGAGGTTTTTCATCCTTTAGTATTTAGTAATCAGCTCTGGCGTACAGATCCACTTGATATATCCTGGTATTTGATGCCGAGCCATTATTTCTTATGGGTGATTATATTTCTATTAGCCACGACCTTGCTACTCAGTCAAATATTGGTCTGGCTAGTCTCAAAATTTATTAAACAATTTATTGATCAATCACTTAAATAGTGCGTTAATCAGTAATTTGACCAGTAACCGATGAGCAGTTTGCTAGAAGTTGTTGACACCCTAGCAATAGGCCACCACTCATGAGAGCAGTTGCAGCGGGCTTTTGATCTTGCGGGAACAAACACAAGCTTTAAAAGTAGGCGCTTGTCCATGATAAGTGGTCGGTAGCCCTTGCAGTGCATTCGCTAAAAGAGGTATTTAATCAGGATAGCAACTTCATGTGAAGTTTAACTTTGATCGGTAAAAGTATCTGTGTAAAGTTGCCACTTCTCGTTTTCAAAAACGAAACAAAATTTATTTTTTTGTGTTATTTTAACATAATCCCCCAAGAACAAACAGCTCAGGAGAGTCATGTGATAAAAAAAGAATTTTTTTTAATCAAAGCTATTCTAGTTAATGATTTAAGCTAATTTTCTAAGAAAACAACTATTTAACAAACTAAAAAGATAACTAATTTTGATTAGGGCTAGGGCATTAATCTTAATATTTCTTTGCTTCTTTGTGAGTAATCTCAAGGCAGATCTGCCTCTGCTTGTTTTAGAAGGTAAGATGGATAGCCTTGCAATCGCCCCTGTCATTGAAGTGTTAGAGGATAAAACTACCGATTTAAGTTTTCAAGATTTAATCCAACCAAATGCTAAGTTAGTGAATAATTGGCATACACCTAACAAGGTTGGCTATACCTCGTCAGCTTGGTGGGTGCGCTTTGATATATTGAACCATGATTCAAATAATCGATATTGGTATTTGCAGCTACAAAATATTACGGCACATTCCGTACAAGTTTATGTATTTCCAAAAGGCTTTCAGGCTAAAGCACAAATTATTCCTGCCATTCATGAATTGAGACATGCAAGTTTTCGTTTAGAGCTAGCTCAGTCGGAACAATATTCAGTCTATTTACGTGTAAAAAACACTAATCGACCATTGATTTTTAATCTCCGCTTGCTTAGTGCAGATGCTTTAGTCAAAACCATCCCTAAAGATTATGTCTTTTATGCTTTTGTATTAGGTGGTTTATTAATTATGTCAATTTACAATTTATTGACATTTTTTAGCTTAAAAGAGCACAGTTATTTAGGTTTGGCTATTTTTATATTTTCTAATTGTATCAATTTATTAAGTCAAAGTGGCATGCTGAGTTTACTGTTCCCTCAGATAGATACTGATAAAATCCATAATATATCCGCTATGTTAACTATCGCAAGTGCTAATAGTTTTTTTTATAACTTAATGTCTGTTTCTTATCGCTTACCCGAATATGTAATTTTATTTAGAGTTCATTTTTGGTTATCCATATTAATCACTTTAGCGATTGGTTTTTTGCCTTATCAACTATTTTATATATCCGTATTTGGTAGTGCCTTGGCAATTTTAGCAATGCCGGTTATCTGGATTTTATATAGAGCTAAAATTTCTGAAGCAAGAATTTTTGTTTGGGCTTTTCTGATTATGAATGTTTCCTGTACTCCCATTCTTTTATATGGGCTGGATCTTTTTGATGATTGGGAAAGTGCATTCAGTAGCTTAATGTTAGGTTTTTTATTATTTATTGTCTTATTATCATTAAACCAAAGTCGACATACACGGGAGTTACGTGAGCAAGCCCAGCAAATTGAAGCGGCTAGCAAAGCAAAGGATGCTTTCTTAACAACTATGAGTCATGAGTTGCGAACTCCGATGCATGCAGTAGTGATTAGTGGAACTCTATTGCAACAAACTAAATTAACTCCACAACAAAGTAATTATGTAGAAAAACTACAAGCCTCTGCTCAACATATGTTAGATTTGATTAATAATATTTTAGATGTTTCCCGCTTAAATCACACAAAATCCGATATAAAAGTACAGCTATTTACCCTAGAAGATATTTTAGAAAACCTTGAAAAATTATTGGGTGATCAAGCTCGAGAAAAAGGTTTAACATTCACTTTAAAAAGTGAATACCCAATCGCTAGATCTTTATTAGGAGATCCCATTCGAATTTCACAAATTCTGTTGAATTTATTAGATAATGCAGTGAAGTTTACTGATCATGGTCTTGTAAGCTTGAGAATTAAGCCAATGGGACAATGGTCGAATAGAGTTGAATTACAATTTACAGTATCAGATACCGGAATTGGCTTATCTATCAAAGAACAAGAGCGTTTATTTGAACCTTTTTTTCAAGCTAATTCGAGTATTAGTCGGCGTTATCGTGGCACTGGTTTAGGTTTGACGATTAGTCATGACTTAGTCAAACATCTTGGTGGGGAATTACAAGTACGCAGCAAACCTACGCAAGGCTCTTCTTTTTCTTTTAAATTGATATTAGCTTTAGCCGAACAGCCTACGAATTTTTCGCCGCCCGCCGCTATCCAAACTTATCAAGAAAAGCGAGTTTTGCTGGTAGATGATGATGCTTTAAATCAATTTTTTGGTAAAGAATTATTAACCGTTTTAGGGGTCAAAGTAGAGTTGGCCGAAAGTGGTGCAGTCGCTTTAAGCAAACTTAAAGAAACTCGTTATGATTTAGTATTCATGGATGTGAGTATGCCTGATTTAGATGGCTACCAAACCACTCAATTGATTCGCCATGAATTAGGCCTTAGCCAATTACCTATCGTGGCACTGACCGCACATGCAATTTCTGGTGAACAAGAACGCTGTTTAGCAGCTGGTATGAATGATTATTTGGCTAAGCCATTTAGCATGCAAGAATTAGAAACAATGCTGACTCGTTGGCTTATTACGAATAGTAATTAAACTGATCTTTAACTTAAAAGTCAGAGTGTAAAAACATATAAATTACACTCTGATATGATATAGCTTTTTTGAAAAAGCTAACGTAAATTAAATATCTCTTGATGGAAGTACACAGAGTTTAAACCGGCTTTGCTTAGTTCACTTTTAAGTTTAGACCCAAAACTCGTCGGTCCACAAAACCAAATACTGGCATTTTTCCAATCAGGTACAAGGGTTTGGATTTTTTCAGCGGTTAGATAGCCATCTTTAGCATCAATTAAAACATGCAAATTAATATTCGCCTCAGCTGCATCAGCTTTAAGCTTTGCTAAAGCAAGTTCACTGACTTCTTTAGTGGTATGAAAAAAATCAATGGTTTTATGATCCGATTGAGTTGCTAAATGATTCATCTGTGCAATAAAGGGAGTAATACCAATCCCGCCACCGATCCAAATCTGGCGTGATTTATTATCTTTAAAATTAAAGCGTCCATACGGACCTTCAAGAAGAATCGTTTGGCCGACAGTTAAATTATCATGTAAAGTTTTAGTATGATCACCTAATTCTTTGATAACAAACTTAATCCGTTTATCTGCTGGATTCCATGCTGAGGCTATCGTATAAGGATGAGAGCCTTCGTTTGGTTTAGACATGGCAAAAACAAATTGTCCTGCTTGGTGACCTTGCCAAGCATCAGAGACAAGGACATTAATCTCTAAGACCTTAAGTTCAGGATAATACTCTAAAGACTCAATAACCGCAGTCGCTTGATGTTTTTTGCCAATCTGTTTGAATAAAACTAATAGGGCAGAACCGATCCCTACGGCTAGAAATACAGCTAGAACCCAGCCGATGGCTTGCCCCCAATAATAGGTTTTGACTAAAATAATTGTGTGATAAGCCAATATTAAATAAGCGACTGCTAGCCAATGATGAGTTTTTTTAAATAAACGATAAGGAAAGCGCGTGATTAAAGCTAAAGCAATTAAAACAATAGCCCCATAAAAAGCCCATTCACCTAATCCTTCAGCTAAATGACGTTGACTACGAAAAAAGCTTTCAAGAGCGCTGAGCGTTTGATTAGTACCTTCACCACGACGTTCTGGACGTGTTAACCACCCTAAGCCCACCATCCATTTAGTACCTGTAGCAAAGAACCAATGTAAAACCGCAAGAATAAGTGCAGAAATACCTAACCATTTATGCAGACGATACATTTTATCAAGGCCATTAAAAAAGCTTTCCATTACGACAGGACGCACTGCAAGTAGCATTGCAATACTCATCGCACTGATAGCAAGCAGGCCACTGTATTGAATAAATACATCGCGAAAAGCAAAGTAGCTGATAGGGCTATTGAGGGGCGGCGTAGCTAATAGCCAAAGTACCGTTATACTTAAAAATAAACCCCAGAAGGTGATTTTAATGTTTTTCATCTAGTTCAACTCATAGTAAAAAATGATGGAAGCGGGTAGTGGATAACAAGTCGTTGTAAGTATAGTGGACGACAAAGAGCAGTTTGCGGAGAAATTATGGAGAACTAGCGTAGAAATCTAGAGTGATTTATCAGCAGTTGACTGACTCCATTGATAACTTAGATAGGCTCGTTTCCTTATTCTTTGCACAGTTAAGCGCGTATTTACTACGCAATTAGAGCCTAGACTTGTATACCAAGAGCAGCATTGGTGCGTTATTAAGTTTACCCACCACCAACTGAGGAGTCCTTGCATGAAAAAACTATTATCCCTGATGATTTTCGGTAGCAGCTTACTTATAGCCAGTACCGGTGCCTTCGCTTCCCAATGCGGAACAGGCTATGCCGGTTATCACCGCCCTGCGCCAACTCGTGCAGCGGTTGTGCATTACCAACGCCAGAATCATCGTGTTATGAATTATCATAATCAATGTGTGCGGGTCGATGGGCGTGTAACTCGAGCGGAACGCAATTGTTTGAGTAATCGCCATTATCGCCCTACTCAATACCAACACCATCAATACCGTCGCTCCCAAAGGGGCGCTTATAGCCATCATTAAGCTACGCTAATTAGATTTAAATTAGCGATAGCACTGCGTTTGATACAGTCTCTTTCTGCATTTTGGGCAATCTTCGGATTGCCTTTTTTTATTTTGAGCGCCGACATTATTTTCAGTGAATACTTAGAAGCCTCCCGTAGTCACCGAATAACCCCGATCGACCGAGCATTCCAGATCGACAATTGTAGAGCAACAAAATGGCTAACTGGGTTGTTGTCTGTAGGTAGCGAATGCGGGCACAACAGATAGCGGTTCAATTGCATTGTTGACCACCGTTTGGCATGATCCAAAACGAGTTAAGCTTTCGGCTTAGCGCTCTTAAATGGCTCATGGGATGTCTATGGATTTAGCTGCAATTCGTGCCTTCATTGCCCAAGAATTCCCGCAGACTAATGTGGTGATTGAAGCAGTGGGCGATAAAACCTGTCGGGTGCGCCAACCCATCGATCATAGCCACCTGCGCCCTGGTGGTACTGTTTCGGGGCCTACTCAAATGTTTGTGGCGGATATTGCCATTTATATAGCGATCTTACATGAATTAGGCCCAGTTGCTTTAGCCGTGACGACTAATCTTGCTATTAACTTTCTAAATAAACCCGTCGCTCATGCAGATATTGTAGGTGAATGTAAACTCATCAAACTGGGTAAGCGCTTAGTAGTCGGTGAGGTTTATATTTATTCAGTCGGCTCGACAGAGCCGGTCGCCCATGTCGTTGGGACTTATTCTATTCCCCCCGGAGCCACTCAATGAGCCAATACGCGAATAGCCCTAAGCTTCAGGATCCTGCTAAACGGATGATTGATTTACGTAGCGATACCGTCACTCAACCGACGGCTGCCATGAAACAAGCAATGGTCGATGCCCCTTTGGGGGATGATGTGTATGAAGAAGATCCTACGGTCAAAGCTTTAGAACAAAAATTAGCCCAGATGCTAAATAAAGAAGCGGCACTGTTTTTCCCAAGCGGGACACAAAGTAATTTAGCCGCGCTACTCTGTCATTGCCAACGGGGTGAAGAAGTCATTGTTGGCGAAAAATACCATACCTTTCTCCATGAAGCGCGAGGTGCTTCGGTCTTAGGGGGGATTGCGATGCACCCACTCCCCACGAGTAAACTCGGACGCATTGAAATTGAGGCGATGTTAGCTGCAATCAAGCCCGATGATATTCACGACCCCATTAGTAAATTGCTCGCTTTGGAAAATACAGTTTCGGGTTGTGTACAAGATCAAGCTCACCTCAATGCACTTGCCACAGCTGCACATGCGCATGGCTTAACAGTGCATTTAGATGGCGCACGTTTTTTTAATGCGGTTGTTAAACAAAACAAAACACCGGCCGAATTAGCCGCACCGATGGATTCAGTGTCTATCTGCTTATCAAAAGGATTAGGCACACCAGCAGGCTCAGTCCTGGTGGGTTCAGAAAAGCTGATTCGCTATGCCAAGCGTCAACGTAAAATTCTTGGCGGAGGCATGCGTCAAAGCGGCATGTTGGCAGGCGCTGGCCTTTATGCCTTAGAACATAATATTGAACGCCTAGCGATTGATCATGAACACACTCGTATCATTGCAGAAGCTTTAGCCAAGCTACCCACACTTGAGGTCGATCAAGAGCGCTTACAAACCAATATGTTTTTTATTAAACCTCGCCCTGAAGACCATGCTCCCTTACAAACCTTCATGGCAGAAAATGGCGTGCGGATTGGTTGGCAACAACCGTGGATGCGCTGTGTCCTGCATTTAGGCGTGTCAGCAGCAGATGCCGATCAGATTATTGAATTGTTTAGACGTTATTATCAATCCTGAGCCTTAAGCTTTTGTAGCTAGCTCTTTAATCAAACTCGTTAGCATACCTAAATTGGCGTGCTAACTCCTGCACTTCAAACGCCAAACCCTCTGAGGCGTGAGGCTCTGAATTTTTAGGTACTAGCAAAGCCTCTTCAAGCTTACCTTCTGCCATCAGCAAGGCATACCAGAATGCACGCCCATAACGTCCTATTTGTTCAGCACGATCCAAACGATTCACAATCCGGCGCGCATTATACCAGTCACTTTCCTCCCGAAAATAATGACGCAGCGCCTTGCCAGTAAATAAACCATTAATCATGCCTTCAAATAGAATACTTGTTGCCACCGCTTGCTCTAAAGCTAATTCCGGCTGATTGAGTAAGTCAATGCCGAGTAACTCACTAAAGCGTAGATAATTCGCTTTCCAAGTGACTTGTACAAAACCACGTCCATAATAAACCTGCCCTGTTTCAAAATCAGGCAAACCATATTCTCGACCCTGCCCGTGACCATACTCATCAATTGGCTCCATCGTAAACGCCGTTTCATGATAAGCCGTTGCTAAAATATAAGCGAGCCAACGAATATCTTGTAATTGGCGTTGTTGCCATTCATTAAGAATCACCTCCATCCCTGATACTTGGCGCTTACTCAGCTTACCATTGGAAGGATAAGAGCGTACACAATCAAAAAATATCTTTTTATCCATTTTAAACTCCCCAACACTACTCCGTTAATCCAGCGGCTCACGACATTCATATACCAATTGCTCAATCCCTCTGTCAAAATCAGCTGGATCTAACATATTTACAAACCGCTTATACCGTAAACGTAGAGATAAGGCTTGCATATCACATTCACGATATAACACACCAATTAATCGTTTATTTTTTCCCACTAACTGGCTAGCCTCTGTTTCTAGATGCTGAGCCATTAAATTTTCTAATTCAGTAAAGCCACTTTCTTCATAATCTGGAGTAAAAATAGCTAGGGTATAACGACTATTGACGACCGCCTTTTCCATTGATTTAATAATGGGTTCACCTGCTCGAAAGCATTGATAATCGCCATCAAAGCAAACTTTTAATCCCGCCATATTTAAAGCAGGTACTAATTGTTTCTTAACCCATTGTTGATCAGGCTCAAGATGCCGATAACTTAAGAACACATCATATTTATATTGATCATTCGGTGCTTTGGGTCTAGGAGGGACAGAAGCATTCGCGACAAAAGCTACCGGAAAATTCTCTTCAAGTTCTGCTTTAATCAATGGATTTTGATTAGGTTGCTCGGCAACGACTTTAGGCTGTAGATAGCTAAATAAATCAAACACCCGCACATATTGCCCTGTCACCAAAGCTTGGCCTTGTAAGCCGTCTAATAAATGCTTGGTAAATAGGCTATTTTTATCCCCTTGATAAACATAAGACACTTCATTCGGTCGGGAAGAAGCTATAATAACCCGTCCCCAACCTTTCGCTAGAATCTTATAATACTCATCCGGCAAACCCGATTTGAGTTCAGTACCATAAGGGCTTTTAGTCTCACCAATCCCACCCGAATGACAGCAATCAAATATCACTAACACTCGCCTTGATCTTAATTGTCGCAAGGCGGCACTAAACTCTTTTCCTGAAATCGCAGTTTGCGCCAGTTCTTCATCTGAACCATAGCGCACATCCACTGGCAAGAGATAAGCTCCGGCCAAATCCCCAGCAAGAATCTGCGCACCATGACCGGAGAAATAAATTAAAACCGTACTATTCGTTAAACAATCAGCCGCTAATTTATTCAAAGCCGCCCGAATAGCAGAACCCGTCGCCTCAGCATCAGTTAAAGACTGAATATTAGCCGCATCATATAAACCTAAACTTCCGCTCATGATTAAGGCATGGATGCTATTGGCATCATTGGTGACACTTGCAGAAAGTGGCCTAATATGTTGATAGGCGGAGATACCGATGATGAGGGTGTGGTTTTTGGACATACTAAAATTACCTTACAATAGCATTAACCATTTTTTCTACATCTCTTGCTTCCTGCATTTTATTCAGTGCATTTCTTTGATTACCTGGAGTTGTCGACATAATTAT
>JBJOOT010000077.1:0-14991 GCA_046051185.1 Pseudomonadota bacterium
AAAGAATGAAGTTATAGACAGGAGTTTGTATGATCTATGGGAGCAGTTTTTTGATTTGCATCAAAACTCTCCGGTTATCGGCCACTTGGCAGCTAAAAAATACAGACTATTTGATTTATATCAGAAATTGGACAAGATTTTATTGCAATAAACAAACTAACAAATATGCGGTTATCATCATTGAGTCATTTAAGCATGCTACGGTGAGGCCGCCGGTTAATTAAGGAGTAAAGTTCATGACGAACTTGCAGCAACTCATTTTGCGAACGGACATCAGCGGCATACCCTTGGAATGGATTCATTTCCAAACGGCGGTCAAACTCTATTACTCTAAACAGGTAGCTTATACTTGTGGTAGTTCGCTTCTGCATGTTCATGGGGGGATTAATGCGCGTACTGGTTTACGCAGTGAATTAGTGCTCCATTCGATTATTGCGACGTATGGCAGCAAGCAGGGCTTATTTGGCGAATCTTATGTGCCGCCTTTAAATAATCCGACCTTATTTCGGCGGGATAATTATCTTTGCCTCTATTGTGGCGAGCGCTTCGGGGTTCATGAATTATCACGTGATCATGTGCTGCCCTTAGTGAAGGGAGGGAAGGATAAATGGACGAATGTCGTTTCGGCTTGTAAGCACTGCAATAGTGCTAAAGGTGGACGCACGCCTGAGCAAGCGAATATGCCCTTATTAGCTGTACCATTTCAGCCTACTTATGTTGAGTACGTGTTTTTACAAGGCAGGAGTATTTTGGCGGATCAAATGGAGTTTTTAAGCGCTCATTTCCCACGTACTAGCAGCTTGCGCCAGCGTTGTTTGCAATCCTAAAAAAGATAAAGGCTGCAAGCCTTTATCTTTTAGTATTTAAGTTAGGCTTACGTTCCTAACTAATCCACAGTGACGGTAATGACTAAATTGACCGTTTGACCGACGTTTAAATTACCTAGATCCCAAATTCCTGTCGCGGGATTATAACTACCTTGTTGTGCTACTGGAGCTACACCTGCTTTTAAACTGACTCCACTGGGTAATTGATCGGTGATCTTTATTTGAGTGGCGATGTTTGGCCCTTGGTTCGTTGCTGTTAATTCATAAGTTAAAGTATCGCCCCGTTTAGCCGTGCTCGAACTTAAAACTTTAGTGAGTTGAATATCCACGAGTTTAGGTAAAGTACATTGCTCATTGGGGAAGACATAATTAGTCGGGACAATTAAGTCTTGGCGACTAGGATTGGTTTGGTTATGCAACCAGTAGACTTCTGTGACGGTATATTGAGTTTGCCCATTGGTAGCTTGGGTTTTATCTAAAATTAACCGTCCTAAGGTTTTCATGGCGGCTTTCTGAGTGGCTGTCCAAGCCGTATCATCAATAGCTGTTTCAACCTTGCTATAGTCTTCGTTGAAGTCGATGTAATACCAAACAAGATGTTGTAAGAGCGTATCGAGGCTTTGAGTGGCGCTACCAAATTCAGCGTTAATGCTCGCCAATACTTCAGGATCACCTAAAGCACTGAACAAACGTCTTAGGTAATCAATCCGAGTCGCACTCAGGTTTTGCCGATCTGAGCCATTGACTTTGAACAAATCACCCACAATAGGATCGGCATCTTGTTTTTCTAAACAGAAGCCCACCAGATTCAGATCGCCAACGGCCACATTGTAAGCATTGGGATGATGCCAAGGACTCGTACCAAAGGCTGGCATGATCGCTTGGCTACCCAAAGGAACTACAGGGGCTGTACATTGAGCATGATATAAGCCCACATCATAACTATAGTCGTTAGCACTTAGATTAATCGTTTTAATCACAAACTGATTCGCTGTTCCGGTGACTACTGCATCTGAATCTAAGGTATCGTTAGTCGCATCTGTAGGGCTTAGAACCCAGTTATTGGCGGCTGTGAATGCTAAGCAGTAACTGGTATTGGCTAAATTATTAAATTCATACCAACCCGTATTAGTTGTAGTTGTATTAGCAATCGCTGAACCAGTACAGCTTGCATTATCATAAAGTGCTACTGAAATTTGCCCAATACCGGCTTCATTAGCATCTTGAATGCCATCCATGTCTTGGTCATACCAGACGTAATTGCCAAGGCTCAGGCTGGGTTTAAAGCCAAAATCAAAGCCTTGATTATCTTTGCCGGAGGTATCAGCCGTAAAACTAATGCTGGCACTATTGCTATTGAGGCTGGCATCGCTATCGTTTAGATCTGTCAAGCGATCATTACTGGTGTCACCACCGGCATTCGCTATAGTCAGTGGATAATTGCTGATTTCAGTTTGAGTGGTATCGATACTCAGCGTGCAATTAGCACCCGGAGTCAGCACATTAGCGGCGTTACCACTGGGTAAACCACTGAATTGATAAAGACCTGCCTCATTTTCAGGTGTGGTAGGAATATCAGCCATGGTCGTCGTCGTGACGGAAGCACTGCCGCATTGCAGTTTGACATCAACCCCTACAATACCAGCTTCATTGCTATCTTGAATGCCATTTCCATTACTATCTAACCAAACCCGATCACCCAAAGTACTCGGTACAATAGTGACACTGGCATCATTAGAAATAACTTGTAAGGATAATTCAGGAACGCGCCCTCCAAAGTTATTCGTATAAATATCACCCGTAGAGGCAGCGGTGACTTTCCCATTCTCATCTAATTGAGGCGTACCACCGATATTGCCTGCTGGTGTAAGCTGGATCAGTATGGATTTACCGCCTCCTGCACTGGTTAAGGCAGGGGTAGTAAAGCGTAGACCGGTGATTGAATTTGCAGGGAGTGCACCACAGGTCAGCGGGGCAAGACTGGTGCATTGAACCCAAGGCGTTGTACCCGTACCAGAAACACTGCCGCCAGCATATTTATTGCCATTGTTGACATACATCAAATAACACAAATCGCCATTGGCAGGTACAGCTCCAAGCGTTTGATTACTTTCATGACAAGGGTCTTGCTGGATACTAGCGACCGGAGCATTGGTGGCATAAAAGATTTCATTATTGGCGGCGGTAATGTTGCTGACCGCGTAAGTACCGTGAAATTGGCTGCTCGGTTGGCGTGTACTGGCTAAACCACCAGAGTTTTGCCCATTGCCATCATTCACATAGGGGAGAATATCAATAAAGTCTCCGCTGCTATAATTCTCGCCTCCGAGATTGGTATAAACCAATTCAAAGGTAAACGGTTCATTCCGTCCGTGGATGGGGTAATCAACATCTTTGAAAACATCTAAGCCAAAGTTAGCCAAGATATTTAGTTGGTATTTGGCATTGATTGGATCGCTAGCCGTATCAGCATCGCTACCATCGACACCAATATCGGAGGTCAGTGTAGCCGTATTAATAAATGTGCCAATAGTTAATACTGGATCAACATCGATAGCATAGCGTATTAAGGGTAATTGATCGCCAGTATTGACACTCGCAAAATTCCAATAAATATAGCGAGCAGTATTGGTTACAGGAGTAAGCGTCACCGCTGGGTTGCTGGCATTGTATTCTGAGCGTGTCAGCCAAGTAGTTCCACCATCAACGGAGAAGCGCTCGGAATCTAACACATAATCGGTACCAACTGGTAATCTATCTACTAAAGAGGCTGTGCTAATAGCGGGATTCCAACTACCAAAGACTTGTGGTTTAAGGATAAAATTTACACGGTCGCCACCCCGTACTATTTTGAGTCCGCGAGGCTCGGTATATTTCTCTAGTGCAATTGAGGAGGGAACAAGGATCACTCGGTCTGCATCATAGTCTGCAAAAGAGAAGCCTACATGCTCAGGATCAACTGAAACAGCGCTAATATTTTTCCAAGCACTCCAGCTACCGTTTGGGGTAGTTTCATAACGCTGGGTGACGTAGTTGGGTAAATAAGTGACTCCTGTTGTTGAGTTGGTATAGCCGGTTGCGGTTGGCTTAATTTTTAGTAAATGATTAGTGGCGAATGCCATTCGTGTTGAGGTCGGGTCAAGACTCAGTAATAAGTCTTTATGAATGGCAGTCTGCATGCGTAATTTAGTAACTTTGGCAGCACCTCCTAACAGGGTAGGGTCGCTCACCCAATCATTAGGGGCATCGGGCTGTTGGGTCGTTTGGTTGACGCCATCTAGGACAAATTTACCATCAGCGTTGACATCATCGTCACAAGTTTCATCCCGTTGGGCTAATAAGCCAACATGCGGCTCGTCGGAATAAAGATAAGAAACTAACCCCAAACTATCAGCCGTAAAAGTGGCTTTCTCTGGACCATAGCTAACAATATTAGGGTTGTAGGGTTGGTTGAGATTCCAGCCATAAGTCATATCGGTACGGTTTGGTTCAGCAAGACCGACATATTCAAACTGAGTGGTATCAATCTTATCGCAAATTTGTGATTTAAGACCATCAACGAAGCGATAATCCCAGATATTCAATAAAAAGGGGATGGTTGCGCCCAAAGCATATTGGCGAGTTCCGGTTTTATTCGGTACCCATGTACCATCAAAACCTTTGGCTGCTACCCAACCACCGGGGGTGCGATATATTAATGGGTAATCAATATAACTGGGGAGGGGTTCACCATTACCATTGTAATTTAGCAAATTATTATTGCTGGCATCTTCGGTCGAAACAGGATTAAAACCTAGAACCGTCGGTGTACCACCTGCTCCACCCGTAGGGCTATAAACACCCACTGAGTTAATCGTGAACGATGTACAAGGAGTAGGTGGGCAGCTTTGATGAGTCGCTATATCTGCGGGTTCGCTATACCAAATATTGATGCGTAATTCCACTAAGTTAGTGTCCTTATCAGGATCACGGACATCAATATTCTTTAAATCAATTGCAATATTCGGATCATTAATCCCATCCGCAGTCAGGTTAGGACCTAGTTGATCAAGGATATGATTGACCTGAGTACAACTTACACTAGCATTGGGGCCATGATCGCCGATGAGTTCACAAGCAGGTTTTTGTGGATTCCAAGTGTAGAGCACTCCTCCAGTCGATACGGTGATGGGCGTACCTGCACTTGAAGTGACGGTTTTACTATTATTGTTATTATCGTCGGTGTAATGATCGAGTAGTAAATAGTCTTGTTCAAAATCGCCCCCCGCTTCATTCGGGGCATCCGCTAGCATAGAGCCTTTTTGGTATTTGACCTTGATTACATATTCAATGACCGAACCCTTTGTGGTGCCATCAGCACCCGTATGGGGGGGGGCAATATACAAAGATTTTCCAGTGGCAGGATCAAGCGCCGTGACTTGTAATTCTTTCGTGGTATCCACTCGGAAATTTGCGGTTACAACCACATCGGTGGGGCCAGCGATGGCGGTATTTGAGTTATTATCGGCTTGTGCTGAAACAGTCGCACTAACATGCTGATCATTGAGGGTAATGACCGTACCGTCGTAAGAGGCTGCAATCGCGCGTGCCACAGGGTAGATCGCACGAGTTGTGCCCTCAATCGCTGCGCCAAGATTACAAAAAAGAGTACGTTTATCAGTGGAAATAGTAGAAACCGGATTCACTTCTTTAGGGTCGGTTTTACAACCTGTAGGAATTTCAATCCATGCTTGTCGTTTATCGAGCTGTACCGTCGCTTGGAGGCTATTGACATTCGCATCATTGACAGACACTTCAACTAAATAAGTAATGGAGTCTTGTAAGCGGGTGACCTTATTATCTTCACTGGCATCAAAACCAGCAGTTGATAAATCCCCATTCCAAGTGCTGCTGTCAAAAGGTTCTGAGCCTGTTTTTGCAACCGAGATCGTGGTATTGACGACTGGGGCAATATTATTTGCCGCGCTGGCGGTGGGGACGATGGGTAGATAGAGCATCATTATACTGATGAATAAGGATGCCAAAAGTCTTAAGCCTGACCCAAAGGGTCGGTAAACAGTTATGCTCTGTTTCATTATTATTGCCTAGCCCAATTTATTATTAATTCAACAACAGCTGTATTTTTTAAGCAAAAACTCTAGCGATATTGCAGCCTAATAGCTTAGTCATACCTGAATGATTTTGATTTCACTACCCTCTAATTTCAGCAACTGAGCCTAAGTTCAGCTATAGTTGAAATAATCTAAGCCCTAGGAGTTGGTGTATGACTTGTCAATCGTTTAAAGACAAACGGTAGGTCTATTATCTTATCCTATTCTCTTATTAGGAGTGCTGCTTGGTGTTAGCGAATAGATCCGTATTATTGATGTCTAGTTTGGGCTTAGTTTGTTTACTGTGGCTCGTAGCTTGTCATGAGGATCAGCCTAAGCCCGCACCGATCACCCAACGCTTAATCGTTCCAGAGCGGACAGCGCCTGTTTATCTCACTGATCAGGTCACTTTTGCGGATCAGGTGATCTCGCTTTGGTTTGATCATGGTCGTTGTCAGCTTCAAGTCACTCACCCCAAGCTAAAATTAGCCCCGCTGGATTTACAGCTGCATGCACCTTGTTTTTTTATCAAATCCCCTAATACGGATACTGTACAAGTGTATCAACGAGATAAAGTCAGCCGTGTACTGGCCGTGGTAGGTACGCCTGCTGGAGAAATTTCAAGCGCTCAACGTTGTGGGACAGAAATTCAAGGGGTTGTGTTAAATGCTGCGGGTACTATCAGCCTGTCGAATACGATACAGCGGGGTCGTTTAGTCTGTACTGATCAAGGTTTAGATAATGCTCAATATGAGTTATTAGCTCGAAATTAGTGATATTCGTATTCCACAAGTAAAACAAAGCTGGTATTTAAGTTTTTCGGATAGCGACGGCGTAACTGATCCCGTACTGCAAATGCCGTATAGCGTTCTTTATAACGGCCAATCCGTACTTTAAATAATACGCCTTTGCGAGTACGTAATTCACGAATATGCGTCGCGGTATAGCCATCCTTTTTTAAGGCAGTCCGTAAATCATAGGCGAACTTAGAGTTATAACCTGTAAAAACTTGTACAGTGTAATAGCCACGACTTAAACGCGGCGGAAATTGTTGATCATAGCTAGTGCTGGGTTTGGGCAAACTCGGTTTAGCTTCGTAAAGATTATCATTATATTCTTCGATACTTGGGGTTTGGGGAGTGGGCTTTGATTGTTGGAAGGTATTCGGTTCGTTTACCCAAATATCAGGATCAGTATCTTCGGGTTCACGTTGATAATTGGCATTAGCAACATGTGGCTCTGAATAGCTAGTTTGATAGTCATTATCAGATTGAGTTCGGCTAAAGCCTAAGCTATTGGGGAGGGTATGGGTGAAAAAGCCTGTACCTTTGGCATTAATAAACAATGCCAGACCTACGACGACTAAGACAATGAGGATGATATGCCAAAATTTAGTTTCGCCAGTTTGTTTAGACAGGGTGTGCAAGGATGGTTTCACTCAAATTCCTGTTTTAGCTAGATAGGCTTGAAAGGGATTATGCCATAGATTATGGCAGACCCAGCAGCCGTTGGGAGGGGATTTCATGCAGCCTAGGCTTGAATTTACGGTTTTTATCCCCTATATCCATACGTATTCAAAGTGTTTTAGCTTTTAAAAGATTGATGAGGGGTAGTCCCGATGAGAATGGATAAACTGACCAGCAAATTCCAATTAGCATTACAAGATGCACAGTCCTTAGCTTTAGGGCGTGATCAACAGTTCATTGAACCAATTCATTTAATGACAGCCTTGCTAGATCAAGACGGTGGCTCCATCCGTGGCTTATTGACCAAAGCAGATGTCAATGTCAACCAATTACGTTCTAAATTAGGCCAAGAAATCGAGCGGCTTCCCACAGTGAGTGGTGGCGATGCTGGTTCAGTCTCAGTGTCCAATGATTTGGCACGTCTACTGAATGTCACTGACAAAATTGCACAACAGCGTAAAGATCAATACATCACTTCCGAGTTGTTTGTATTAGCTGCCTTAGACGATAAAGGTACGCTTGGGCATTTATTGCGTGAAACGGGCGCAACTAAAGGGGCTTTAGAAAAAGCTATTGAAACCATGCGCGGTGGCCAAACTGTGAATGATCCCAATGCGGAAGATCAACGCCAAGCTTTGCAGAAATACACGATTGATATTACCGAGCGTGCTGAGCAGGGCAAGATTGATCCTATTATTGGCCGCGATGAAGAGATTCGTCGGATGGTGCAAATTCTGCAACGTCGTACCAAAAATAATCCGGTCGTGATTGGTGAGCCTGGGGTGGGTAAAACCGCCTTGGTTGAAGGCTTAGCGCAACGCATCGTGAATGGCGAAGTCCCAGAGGGGATTAAGGGTAAGCGTTTATTATCACTCGATTTAGGGGCTTTGCTGGCAGGGGCTAAGTTCCGTGGTGATTTCGAAGAGCGCTTAAAAGCCGTACTCAATGACATTGCCAAAACGGATGGCAATACCATCTTATTCATTGACGAGATTCATACCTTAGTCGGTGCAGGTAAAGCGGACGGAGCAATGGATGCGGGCAATATGCTCAAACCGGCCTTAGCGCGGGGTGAATTGCATTGTGTGGGTGCGACCACTTTAGATGAATATCGCCAATATATTGAGAAGGATGCGGCCTTAGAGCGGCGCTTCCAAAAAGTTATGGTGGATGAGCCGAGTGTGGAAGATACGATTGCAATTTTGCGCGGGCTTCAAGAAAAGTATGAAGTGCATCATGGGGTGGATATTACCGACCCTGCTTTAGTGGCAGCGGCAACTTTGTCACATCGCTATATCACCGATCGCAATTTGCCGGATAAGGCGATTGACTTGATTGATGAGGCAGCCTCACGGATTCGGATTGAAATTGATTCTAAGCCAGAAGCCTTAGATATGCTGGATCGGCGGTTAATTCAATTAAAGATTGAACGGGAAGCTTTAAAGAAAGAAAAGGATGAGGCATCCATAAAGCGTCTGCATAATTTACAGGAAGAAATTACTCGCCTTGAAAAAGAATCCTCTGATTTAGATGAAGTCTGGAAGGCTGAAAAAGCAGCCATGCAAGGCACGACGCATATTAAAGAAGAATTAGATCAAGCTCGGATTGAATTTGAAACGGCCAAACGGGCAGGCAATTGGCAGCGGATGGCGGAATTGCAATACGGGCGGATTCCTGAATTGGAGGCTCAGTTAAAGCAAGCGGATGCTACAGAAATAGCAGTCGAGAAGAATCAACCTAAATTAGTGAAGAACCGTGTCACTGAGGATGAGATTGCCGAAATTGTTGCGCGTTGGACAGGTATTCCGGTTAGCAAAATGTTGGAATCTGAGCGGGATAAACTGTTACGGATGGAAGACGATTTGCGTAAGCGCGTGATTGGGCAAGAGGAAGCGATGAAGGCGGTATCGAATGCGATTCGCCGCAGTCGAGCAGGCTTGTCTGATCCTAAACGTCCGAGTGGTTCATTCTTATTTTTGGGGCCAACAGGGGTCGGTAAGACGGAACTCACTAAAGCCTTAGCGCAATTCCTCTTCGATAATGATGATGCGATGGTGCGCATTGATATGTCCGAGTTCATGGAAAAGCATTCGGTAGCTCGCTTGATTGGTGCACCTCCGGGTTATGTCGGCTATGAGGAGGGCGGGTATTTGACCGAAGCCGTGCGGCGGCGTCCTTACTCGGTGATTTTGTTGGATGAGGTCGAAAAAGCGCATCCTGATGTGTTCAATGTCTTGTTGCAAGTCTTGGATGATGGGCGCTTAACTGATGGTCAAGGACGCACAGTCGATTTTCGGAATACCGTCATTGTCATGACTTCTAACCTTGGCTCGCATCTGATTCAGGATATGGCCGGTGAGGAAAATTATGACCGCATGAAAGCCGCTGTGATGGAGGTGGTCGGTACGCATTTCCGCCCTGAATTCATTAATCGGATTGATGAGGTAGTCGTTTTCCATCCACTCGATCAGCATGAGATTCGCCAAATCGCTAATATTCAATTGAATAGTTTGCGTAAGCGTTTAGCGGTGCGTGAATTGAATATCGAGTTTACAGATGCTGCAATGGATCATATTGCTGCTGTTGGGTTTGATCCAGTTTATGGCGCACGCCCCTTGAAACGTGCGATTCAAAATCAGGTTGAAAATCCTTTGGCACAAGAAATCTTAGCGGGGCATTTTATGCCGGGTGAAACGATTAAAGTAGATGTGAAAGATGGCTTGCTGAGTTTTAGTGAGACAATAAGCCGATAATAAAGACTCATTTAGTTAGACGGAGCGCCGCTATTTAGCGGCGTTTTTCGTGATTTCCGAAGCTAAAATTAATCCCATGTAAGAATAAATACCTTTTGTACTTTCAATTGGTTCAGCTTTGTTTTATCCATTTTTTAAATACCCCATTCGCTAAGGCTGTTCCAATTAATATCACGATGCAACCTGCGATCATATCCCAAGTAATGGGTTCATTCAGTAGTAAAGCACCCCAGATCATGGCAAATAAAGGAATCATATAAGTCACAGTGACCGCCCGCGCTGCACCCAAAATCCGAATTAAGCGGAAGTACATGAGATAAGCTAAAGCGGTGGAAAATACAGCTAGCGCTAGCAAGGCTAAGATTGCTTTTAACGAAGGTAGGCTTGCAGGTACGCTAAACGGTAGCAAAGGCAAAAAGAATAAGCTGGCTGCTAATTGACTACCCACCGCAATCACTATTGCTGATACGCCGGTAAGGCGAGATTTAATATAATTGGCTGAAATTGCATAAAGTAACGCCGCCATTAGACTGGCTAATACAGCCAACCAAAAATAGGGGCTAGTTGTTGAAGTATGCCAGCCTAATAAAATACCGACTCCAGAGAAACCTAAAATAAAACCACCGATTTGTGCCCAAGATAGTTTTTCCTGATTAATCCCTAGCAAGACCAGCAAGACCGCAAATAAAGGTACTGTGGCATTCAAAATAGAGGTAAACCCACCGGTTAAAATCGTGGTCGCATACGCAAAGCCTAAAAAGGGTAGCGCTGAATTAATAATACCTAGCAGCATCAGAGGTTTGGCATTTTTACGTAATTCGCTTACTAAACCTTGCTGAATTAAAATTGGAACTAACACCAAGCTTGCCAAGAAAACCCGCCAAGCAATGAGCCAAATGGGACCAAATTCAGGTACAGCTACACGCATAAATAAAAAAGAAGCCCCCCAGAGTGCAGCTAACGCGATTAACTCTAAAAAATAACGCAGATTCATGTGTTGTCCAATGTGGAGTGAAAGACCCTATACTCGAAAAAGCATAGGGTTAATGGTATTTAGGGTGCATTCATTGTTGAAATAGTTCAGCGAATGAGTAATTCAGTACTGAGCTAAGTATTTAGTTAGCGACAATTAATAATGCGTGCATTTAATAATAGAATCCCTGCCGCATACGCAGGATGGCGTTCTTTAGCGACAAACTGGCAAGTTTGATACTGGTTGGGTAGGGCTTGATCGGGCAAGAGTTCGACAGAGATCGTTTGAGCAGGCTCAATATAATCATTGCCACGTGCTACATATTGTGCGACAACACTTAGGCGATAAGTAAACAAGCTGCCTGATGCTGCGCCTCGGCCAATATCAATACGATTAGCTGCTTGCACTGTGCCAGTGAATACATATTGGGGTTCACCATCGCTCGGTGAGGAGTTCACCTCTGGCATCGGTAGGCTGGCACAAGCAGTCAAACAGGTGGCGAGTGCGATGGAACTAAGTGGTTTTTTCATGCGATGCGATTCTCTGCAACAATTTAAAAAATAAGCACCAAATTGAGTGGTTATTAAAAAGGTTTAACCACCGCAAAAATCACAATCAAAATCAGTAAGAGTCCGGGGATCTCGTTGAAATAGCGATACCATTGGTGACTATGGCGATTTTCTCCGACCCGAAAGGTCTGCATTAAACGCCAACAAACATAGTGGTAAGCGATCAGAAACAGCAGCAGCAAAGCTTTCGCATGAAACCAGCCCAGCTGTAAAATGACGCCTTCACTGAGGATAATCATCCAAATCCCAAACACCGCTGTGAGCACAGCGCCTATCGTCATAATGCCAAATAGGCGGCGCTCCATGATTTTGAAAAGCTCAAAGCTTGCTTGGTTCTCTGCCATTGCGTGATACACATACAGGCGGGGCAAATAAAACAAGCCCGCGAACCAAGTCACCATAAAAATAATATGGAAAGCTCTAATCCATTCGTACATACGTTTTCCTAGAGCAGGGTTTTAATGCGTTCACGCATATCGTCGATTTTAAAATCGCCCAATTGCTGCATGACGATTTTGCCATCCCCTGACACAAGGAAGTTAGTTGGTGTTACGCGCACTCCACCAAAGGCTTTGGCTAGTACACCACCTTGATCCCAAGTGATGTCGTAATTCATGCCTTTTTGTTCGCGCATGGTTTTAATCAAGGGTAATTCGTCATACTCCATTGCAATGGCTAAAATCTTAAAGCCATCCTTACCAAACTCTTTTTGCAGCTCAACCAGTTGCGGAATTTCTTTCACACAACCTGAGCAACTCGTTGCCCAGAACACCGCTAAATAAGGTTTACCTTTTAATTGCTCAGTGGCAATTTTGTTACCATCAATCGTGGTTAACTCAGCGTTAGGTGCAGCCTGCAAACCTTTGCTTGGCATTAACCAAAACAAAGCGGCCGCACCGATAATCACTACCAAAATCAATAAAGCTTTAATGTCGAGTTTCATAGCCAGAACTTGTGAATCAAAAAGGATGGGGTATTATACAAAATATTCTAATGAATAGAGATAAAGGACTACTGTGAAAAAGGTTGCTGTCGTTGGGGCTACCGGCTATACCGGTGTCGAACTGTTACGCTTATTGGTTAATCATCCGCAAGTGCGTATCAGCCAAGTGACCTCGCGTGAGAACGCGGGTACGCGGGTGGATGCGATGTTCCCCAATTTACGTGGTTTTTTGGATCTAGATTTCACAGCCCCTGAAGTCGAACAATTGGCGGATAATGATTTGGTATTTTTTGCTACACCTAATGGGGTAGCGATGAAAAGTACACCGGCCTTATTAGCTGCCGGTACTAAGGTCATTGATCTTGCAGCCGATTTTCGGATCAAAGATATTGAGACTTGGGAAAAATGGTATGAAATGAAGCATGCCTGCCCAGAGCTGGTCGAAGAGGCTGTGTACGGTTTACCCGAGCTAAATCGGGCAGAGATTGCTAAAGCCCATTTGATTGCCAACCCCGGTTGTTATCCAACAGCAGTGACTTTAGGTTTAGTACCACTGATTGAAAAGGGGTGGGTGGATTTAGATATTATTGCTGACACCAAATCCGGTGCAAGTGGTGCAGGGCGTAAAGCCAGTGTCGCGCATTTGCTCTGTGAGTCAGCGGATAGCTTCAAAGCTTATGGGGTTTCGGGGCATCGGCATCAACCAGAAATCGCCCAGACTTTAACTAAATTAGCAGGTAAGTCGGTCGATTTAACATTTGTACCACATTTATTGCCGATGATTCGCGGGATTCATGCCACCTTATATGCGGATCTAACGGCTAATGGTCAAGATTTGGCTTCTCTGCAAGCAGTTTATGAGGCGCGTTATCATGGTGAAGCGTTTGTAGATGTGATGCCGTTAAAGTCACATCCAGAAACGCGCTCAGTGCGGGGTGCCAATACCTGTCGGATTGCGATTCATCAACCACAAGGTGGTAAACGTGTGGTGGTACTTTCAGTGATTGATAATTTAGTAAAAGGTGCTGCAGGGCAGGCTGTACAAAATATGAACTTAATGTTTGGTTATCCAGAAACCACGGGTTTGCTGAGTCCGGGGTTATTACCTTGATACCCCAACTTAAACCTGTATGAGTCTTGAATATCGGATTGATCATCGAGGTGTTGTTCAGGTACAGGCAGCGCGCCGACCGAGTTTATGTTGGCCGCTGTTAATCGCTTTATTGCTATTGTTAGGGGTGATAGCGGTTTGGTTATATCAAAGTGGTTATTTAACCCCCATTGATTCCACGGATGGAACACAAGCCTTGTCATTGCGCGGTAAAATGAATGAACAAGCCCGTTTGCTTGAAGAACAAGATCAACAAATTATCAAACTTGAAAGTCAAGCGGCTTCGGCTATCCGTTCTGAGCAAGTGCAAACAACAGCCAATGAAGCTTTAAGACGGCGCTTGGCATTGCTTGAAACAGAATTAGCGGATGCTAAAGATAATTTACTGCTTTATGAAGATATTCTGTCGCCTAAAGATGTCGAGGCGGGATTATCCATTCGGTATTTTGGACTCAAACCCCGTTTGATTGATGCTGAAGGTAATAAACTTGCACATGAACGATTTTATCAGTATCAATTAGTGCTGGCTAATGTGCGAGGCAATGAGGCAGGCGTATCGGGTCACTATAATTTGGAGATCAAAGGTTTAAAAGCAGGCACAAAACTGAGTTTGCCCTTGAGCGTCCTGCGAGTGAAATCCGCTGAGCAGAATCAAGATGTTAATCGTTTTTCTTTGAAGTATTATCAGCGCTTTGAGGGAATCATTGAGTTGCCACCGGATTTTACTCCTGAGCAAGTCTTGGTGACTTTGCGTCCTGAGTCAGGTGCTAACCCAATAACCAAGCGCTATGATTGGCAAGTATTTAATCTATCTAAAAAATCTGCAGCAAGTTAAGGAGTAAAAGTCAATGTTTGGTAAGAGTAATCCGAAAGCAAATCCACCAGCGACTACCAATAATACAGCAGCCCCTGCGGTTACGAATACGCCAACGGAGCAAAAGGGTGGCAATCGCAGTGCACGTATCGACACTTTGATTGGTCGGGGGACTACGATTGATGGCGATTTGACCTTTTCAGGTAATCTGAATATTGAGGGTACGATTAAGGGTAATCTGACAGCGGATAATGATGATTCCACTTTAATTCTGAGTGAGCAAGGTCGTATCCAAGGTGAAGTACGTGTTTCGAGTATGCTACTGAATGGTGCGATTGATGGTGATGTCTTCGCAAATGGCAAAGTAGAGTTATTCGAAAAAGCCCGTATTTGTGGCGATGTATATTATAACTTACTTGAAATGGCGGTTGGTGCTGAAGTCAAT
>JBJOOT010000078.1:0-14849 GCA_046051185.1 Pseudomonadota bacterium
TGCTCCTTGGGTCACTGTGTATCGTCGACTTGGGCTATCAAGGCTTACGTTTAGACGGCAGTCGCGTGGTGTGGCCGTTTAAGAAATCGAAACACGGGGTGCTAGAGCCTGAGCAACAGGCCTTTAATCGATGCTTAGCCCGTGTGCGAATTAAAGTCGAGCACTGCATTCGTGGTTTGAAGGTGTTTCGTCTACTCAAAGGCGTTTATCATGGACGGCGGCGGCGTTTTGATCTGCGGTTGAACTTGATCGCTGCCTTTATCAATCGCATGATCACTACATAACTACTTTCGCAAGAAGTCTAATTAAACATGTGATTTCACATAGCTACTAAGTGAAATCACATGTTTCTCTAAGATTCTTTGTTTTTAACTATTTGAAATAATAAAGAAAATAACTTGGCATTTGTCTTGCTAATACTCTGTAGTTTTTAAGTTAAGAGTATCAGGCCATGCAACAGCAAAAAATCTATACTTTCAGCCCCATAGTTTTAGCTTTGAGCTTAGCTGCTTGTGGGGGTGGGGAGGACACTAAAATTACAAACCTTACGATTCCTTTCCAAGCTAAATCGGGTGCTACCGAAATTGCTTGTAGTGCATCATTAACTGGTTTGGGCTTAAGTGCAGACAAAGCCACGATGGCTGATTTTGCTTTCTATATTCATGATATTCAGTTCAAAACTACCAGCGGCAAAATGGTCAGCGCCAGTTTGGAGAAGAACGATTTCCAAGATTCTGAATATGGTGTAGCACTTTTAGACTTCCAGGATAAAACGGACTCTTGCAATGGCGCGGCTAAGCCTACCAATAAAGTCGTCTATGCGAGCGTGAATAATTTGAGTTCGGCAGATATTGTGGGGATTGAGTTTAAAGTAGGTGTACCTGCAACCGTGAATCATCATAATGCCAGTATTTCCATCGCTCCCTATAACCGTTCAGGTATGGCTTGGTCATGGCAATCTGGGCATAAATTTATGCGCTTGGATGTGAATCCTAGCAATAAAGTGCAATTAGCTTATGCTTTGGGCGGGGCTAATGTCTCCAACTCGTATTACTTTCATTTAGGTTCTACCAACTGTACAGGCGATCCCACGACTGGGGCTGTGGTCAGTTGTACTGCACCGAATCGTCCAACCATTAGTTTGTCAACTGATTTTAAAGTAACCAATTTAACCACTAGTAAGATCGTATTCGATTATGCGAAGTTAATGGCTAGCAATAATCTTAATACGGATGCAGTCATGCCTCCGGGGTGTATGTCTGGTACGACTGATATTGAGTGCATGACTATTTTTGATAATTTAGGTATGAATCATGGTGCACATACGGCAACGGGTTTGCAAAAAGTATTTAGTGTAGCGAACTGAGAGGCCGAATGATGGGGAGTAGAAGCTGGTTGGCTATAGGGATTATTGCGATAATGACGAGTGCTTGTATCGAGCAAGATAGCCAAACCCTGATAAATACCGGTGGCTTAGATAATGACCGCAGTTTTAACTGGAATATTCCAGCGAATTATCCCTTGCCAGTTGTGCATGCGGATAATCCAATCACTGAAGAAAAATTTCAGTTAGGACGTCACCTGTTTTATGACCAACGTTTATCGGGGCCAGCCAACTTCTCCTGTGCCTCCTGTCATCGTCAAGAGCTTGCGTTCACTGATGGTTTAGCTCAAGCCATCGGTGCAACGGGGCAAAAGCATCCACGCAGTGCCCAAGCGTTGGTAAATATTGCCTATAACGCGAGTGTTAATTGGGGCAATCCCACCACCGTTACCTTGGAGCAACAAGCTCCCATTCCTTTATTTAATGAATTTCCAGTAGAAATGGGTGTGAATGATAGCAATCAGGCACAAGTTTTAGCCCGTTTACAAGCTGAGCCACGCTATCAAAGTATGTTTAAAGCTGCCTTTCCGAATGAAACTCAGCCGATACATTTTGCGAATATCGCCAAGGCTCTAGCGAGTTTTGAGCGCGGTTTGAATAGTTTCAATAGTCCATTTGATCAATATGAAGCTGGCAATCAGTTTGCGATTACAGAGGCGGCGAAACGTGGGATGAATTTATTTTTTGATGAAAAAACCGAATGTTTTCATTGTCATGGCGGAATGAATTTTACACTATCCTCTTTTGATCGTAGCCAAAGTTTTGCAGATATCGAGTTTTTCAATAACGGCCTTTATAATCTTGATGGACAAGGTAAATATCCAGCGGGGGGCGAAGGTATTTTTGAAATTACAGGTAAACCTGAGGATATGGGGCGTTTTCGCCCCCCCACTTTGCGCAATATCGCTTTAACCGCGCCCTATATGCATGATGGCAGTATTGAAAGCTTGGATGCGGTTATTCGTCACTATATGAGTGGTGGGCGTCATATTAAGACGGGGGTGAACGTGGGTGATGGTCGTGCTAATCCTTATAAAAGTGGCTTTGTGCGCCCGTTTGAGCTGACTGAGCAAGAGATTAGTGATTTAGGTGAGTTTTTAGAAAGCTTAACTGATGAAAGTTTCATTAATAACCCGCGTTTTGCGAATCCTTGGGCAGAGTGACCCTATTATGCGTCGATTAATCTTAAGCAGTTTACTTTGGCCGGCTGGTTTACTGGCTCATTCAGGCGAAATTCATGATAACCCTGAGTTAGAGCCAACTGCTCAATTGCAGATTGGAGCCATGTTTAGTGCAACAGCCTATTCTGCACAAGCAACCGATGCGAATGGTTTATGGCGGATTCCCGGCTTATTAATGGGGGGGGAGGCTTTACCAAATGCAAAAGGTGCACAAGTAGACGACGCCCATTTATGGGCGCGTTATCAGTGGCAGCCGAATAGTGCGGTACATGCAGCCGTGGGGACACATGCAGGTCATACAGAACTTAGTCTCGAAAATTTATATTTAGATTATCAGCCAGCAAAGTTTGAAAAGCTGAAATTAGTGGCTGGTTTAATGGACGCCAGGTTTTCGCCTAATGCGTCAAGTCATCCTTCAGAACGCCAGTTTGCAGAAACTAGTTTATTAGCGGAGGCTTTTTGGGGGGGTAGTATTCATGATCTAGGTTTGCGCTTGGATTGGCAGGCACACCCACAGCTTAAATTTGGGGTGGAATTGCATGATGGCGATTTCTTTCCAGCATCCAAGGGTGAAGGTGCACAGGTTTTATTTGCACAAACCGAACAGCAGTTACAAGAGTTGAAGTTAAAAGCAGGTATTTGGGGTTTGCAAGCTCAAGCCGTGCAGCGAGGTGATGAGCGTTATCAGACAGGTCACTCCCATAGCAGCAGTAGCTTTACTCCGCCAGATGTGCGGTTCACTGGTAAGAGTGCATTAACGGGATTATGGCTCACAAGCTCCTTGCCTTTAAGTGAAACTCTCCAAGCTGGTTTTGATTATGAGGCGGTGCAAGCGAAAGCTGAGGGTGAGTTAAGCGAAACTAATTATCAGGCAGCATATCAAGCCAAGCATTTAGGTTATACGCTCACACCTAATTTGCAATATGGGGCTTGGAATCTAAGCTATCGCTTTGAAAAATTATCACTGGATAATCGATTAAGTGGCGCGGGTGCAGCAGTACTAGCTCAGGATGCCAATCTACTGAATACTGCGCAACCTCAGCGGCAAACTTTGCAATTAGCTTGGCAAACTAATAAAAATCTGCTCTGGCGAGCTGCTTATACCCAAGACGACACCCTAGCCCAAGCCGATGAACGGTTTAGTGTGGGCTTGGTGTGGCAGCAGCTTTTACATGAACACTAAGTTTTCTAGGCGGTTAACTTACCTCAACCGAAACCAAAACCTGAGTTAGCCGCCTTTTTTAATTTTTAGAGATGAACTCAATGAAAGACAAACATTACTGGATAGCAGCCGCTGTAACGAGTGCCTTATTGCTGACAGCAGGTGGAGCGAGTGCGCACAAAGAAACTTATGATAATGAAACCGAACGTTGTGCAGGGATTGTGAAAGCGGGGATGAATGATTGCAGTGCGCACGAGCATGCCTGTGGCGGCAAGGCAAAAGTGGATAATGACCCTGAAGAATGGATCAACTTACCTAAAGGTACTTGCGAGAAAATCGTAGGCGGGCGCGTACTTAAAGATAACGAATGATCAAACCAGCCAATACTTCTTCAAGCGATAATTTAAAGCATCGCGGCTAATCCCTAACAGCCGGGCTGCTTGGGCTTTATTGTGCTGAGCTTTAGTCAGTGCTTGTTGAAGTAAATCACGTTCCAATGCTTCTAGATTCACGCCTTCAGCGGGTAAAACAAACGAGCTTAAACTCCTAGGTGGATTAACTTGAAACTGTGCAGGCAAATTGGTTGAGCTAATGATTTGTCCAGCAAGCAAGATACTTAAACGTTCACAAGTGTTTTTTAGCTCGCGCACATTGCCCGGCCAAGGATAACGTTGCAAGGTTTTTAAAGCATCGCGTGCTAAGCTAGTCTTGGCTAAACCATGTTGCTCAGCAAAATAGCTTAAAAAATGCTGACTTAAAACTTCAATATCTTCAGGCCGTTCACGTAAGGGTAGTAGCTCAATCGGCATCACATTCAGGCGATAGAATAGGTCGCTACGGAACTTGCCTTCACGGCTGTCCTGTTCAAGGTTGCGATGCGTAGCTGCTATAACACGTACAGCTACTTTACGGGCGCGTACCTCACCTAAAGGTAGAATTTCACCCGATTCAAGAAAGCGTAATAACTTAGCTTGTAGCGTGAGCGGTAACTCACCAATTTCGTCTAAAAATAAAGTCCCATCTTCAGCAGCTACGATGAGTCCAGTTTGTGCTTGCTCAGCACCTGTAAAGCTGCCTTTGCGATGTCCAAATAATAAGGATTCGGCGAGGGTTTCGGGTAAAGCTGCACAATTAATAGTGATAAAAGGCTGATTTTTGCGGGTACTGTTTTGGTGAATAGCTTGAGCAACTAATTCTTTACCTGTGCCGGATTCACCAGTAATTAATACAGTGACTTGAGTGCTGGACACTAAGCGTGCGGCACACAAGATAGCTTGCATGGTGGCAGAGCGGGTCAGGATGGTATCAAAACACATTATGCAGTAAAGCCTTAAAATCTATATGGATTAGATGTAAATACTTATAGCACAAATTGGCTTAGCCTGGAATGAGTGAAGACAAGTCTAAAATGAGTGCGCTATACTTATAGATACCATTAAATTCATAAGCAGTTATTAATAATCAATAAACTATGTGAGGGACTTGCTATGTTTAAATGCCAATTAGTGACCGCACTGTTCTTTGGTTTATCCACAATGTTTACTCCCCTGCAAGCCGATGATGTCACTGATTCCATTCAAGAGGCTACTGAGGCTTATGCTAAGGGTGATAATGCTAAAGCAATTGAAAGCTTGAATACTGCGGTGCAGCTGATTCAACAAGCCAAAGCCAAAAACTTAGAGCAACTGTTACCGCAAGCTGTTTCTGGTTGGACTGCTGGCCAAGCCGAATCGACGGCCGTTGGGGCAGCGATGTTTGGCGGCGGTATTACGGTTGAAAAGCGCTATACCAAAGGTGATAGTGTGATTAGTATTCAAATTGTGACTGACTCACCCATGCTACAAGGCATGATGGCCTTATTTTCTAATCCTATGTTTGCGACTTCCTCTGGCGGTAAATTGGAGAAGATTGCAGGGCAAAAAGTAATTTCTACTTATGATGCCAGCAGTCAAAGTGGCGAGTATCAGATTGCAGTTGCCAATAAGTATATGATTACGCTCAAAGGTGAAAAAGTCAGCGCTGAAGAGATGAACGCTTATGCTGAGGGAATTGATTTCAAAAAAATGGAAATGGAATAAGTCCTAAAAAGCTTGCAAATAAAGAAAGGGATTTCGTCTGCTAAGCTTGCAGCTTACTAAGAACTTGTTAGTCTGCATTGAAAGTTTAGGAAGGTTTTAATTATTGATTGACTAGTCAATCAATATTAATGAAACTGATAGCAATCACAGCAGACAGCAGAGTCACTAGATCATGAGTATTGATAAATATAAATCAGAAGCCGTTGGCGCTTCCTTTATTCTACGTGCTAGCTGCGAGGCCGCTCGCGGTATCGTAGCAGCCGTTACCTCCGTCTTATTTGAACAAGGTTGCTACTTAAATGAGGTGTCGCAGTTTGATGATCGTGAAAGTGGTCAGTTTTTTATGCGCGCCCATGCTCAGGTGCAAATAGGTACTAGTACGCTTGATGATATTCGTGAGGCTTTAATACCCGTCGCTGAGCGGTTTGGGATTGACTGGTCAATTCATAATGCTGAGGCACCAGTTAAAGTCTTAATTATGGTTAGTAAATTTGACCATTGTTTTGATGATCTTCTTTATCGACATCATAAAGGTGAGCTCCCTATGGAGATCACTGCTGTGGTATCGAATCATCGAGATCTACGCCCAATGGCAGAGCGTGAAGGTTTGCGTTTTATCTATTTACCCGTAACTAAAGATAATAAAGCCGAGCAAGAAGCACGCTTGATGGAGATTGTGGAGGAAACAGGTACGGAGTTGGTGGTGCTGGCACGTTATATGCAAATTCTGTCAGATCATTTATGCCAACAACTGCGGGGGCGTGCCATCAATATCCATCACTCTTTCTTACCCGGTTTTAAGGGGGCAAAACCCTATCACCAGGCTTATGAGCGCGGTGTAAAGCTCATTGGTGCGACTGCACACTATGTGACGGCTGATTTAGATGAGGGGCCTATTATTGAGCAGGCAGTACAAGTGGTTGATCACTCCTATTCACCAGAAGCTTTGGTTGCAGTGGGGCGAGATACAGAAACAATTGCACTTTCAAAAGCCGTCAAACTGCATGTTGAACATCGTGTGTTTTTAGATGGAAATAAAACAGTGGTTTTTAAATAAAGTAATTTTATTAACGCTTTCATTAAACTCAAACCAGCCTCAGTTAGCGTTTAGTTGACTTGCCTTGTCAGTACTGCTTGAGGCTGGCAAAGTCGCTTTTAATATGATTGAATGCTGGCCTGATTAATGCAGACCGTGAGTATCATGCCAGCAACAATTAACTATCAAAGCCTCGCCTTAGCGGGTGTACAGGCTTTATCCCCGTATCAACCTGGTAAACCGATTGAAGAATTAGAGCGTGAATTAGGTATTAGCCATATTCTTAAGCTTGCTTCTAATGAAAACCCTTTGGGCACTAGCCCTAAAGCTTTAGCGGCTTTAGCTCAACCCTTAAAAGCTTTAGAGCTTTATCCTGATGGTAGTGGTTATCTCTTAAAACAAGCTTTAGCCAATAAGCTGGGTTTAGATCGCCAGCAAATTACCTTAGGTAATGGCTCTAATGATGTTTTAGAGTTAATTGCGCGGGCTTTTTTGACCCAAGGACGCTCAGCCGTTTGTTCTGAGTTTGCTTTTGCGGTGTATCCGATCGTTATTCAGGCGACAGGGGCTGATTTGCTCATTGCGAAAGCTCATTCCCCCGATCATGCGAGTATGCCTTATGGGCATGATCTGTCTGCGCTATTGGCTAAGATTCAAGATAATACACAATTAATCTTTATCTCGAATCCAAATAATCCAACTGGAACTTGGTTAACTAAAACAGAATTATTGACTTTCCTTCAGCAACTACCTCAGCGAGTGATTGTGGTCATTGATGAAGCCTATACCGAATATGTTGAAGATCCTGAGTTTCCAAATGCTTTAGCATGGTTGGCGCAATTCCCCAATTTAATTGTCACTCGCACTTTTTCAAAGATTTATGGCTTAGCGGGGTTGCGCGTGGGCTATGCAGCCTCCAGTCCGGCGATTGCTGATATTTTAAATCGAATACGCCAACCTTTTAATGTAAATACTTTAGCGCTTGCCGCCGCAGCCGCCGCTTTAGAAGATGATGCATTTTTGGAGAAAAGCAAAAGGGTCAATTGTGCAGGTTTACAGCAATGGTTTGCGGCTTGTGAGGCGAATCATTGGGAGTATATCCCCACGGTTGGGAATTTTATTACTCTGAATCTACAGCGCCCCGCTTTACCGATTTATGAGGCTTTGCTGCGGGAAGGCGTAATTGTTCGCCCCATTGGTGGCTATGGTTTACCTCAGCATTTACGGATCACGATCGGCACTGAAGCACAAAATCAACGCTGTATCACTGCATTGCAAAAGGTATTGGCGGCGTGATTAATAAATTAGTGATTTTTGGGGTAGGGCTGATCGGTGGTTCTTTAGGTCTAGCCCTAGGCCAAGCTAACTATTGTCGGCAGATTGTGGGTTGTGGGCGGAATGCGGCACAGTTGCAAAAGGCGGTCGATTTAGGTGCGATTGATCATTATTGCCTTGATCCACAGCAAGCGGTGCAGGAAGCCGATATGGTCTTATTGGCTGTGCCAATGGGAGCTATGCAGGCAATATTAGAGCAAATTCAAGCCGTCTTACCCAAAGACTGTATTTTAACCGATGCGGGCAGTACGAAAGGTTCGATTGTTGAACAGGTTAGAACGGTGATGGGTAAAGATTATACCCAATTTGTAGCCGGGCATCCGATTGCAGGGCGGGAGCGTAGTGGGGTAGAAGCGGCTGTGGCTGATCTTTATCAGGGGCGGCGGGTGATTTTAACACCAGATGAGCAAACGGATCCAAACGCCCTAGCAGCGGTTGCTGCGATGTGGACGGTGACAGGTGCGGTCGTTGAGCAAATGCCGGTCGCTTTGCATGATCAGGTCTTAGCAGCTACAAGCCATTTACCGCATGTTTTAGCGTTTTCTTTGGTTGATACTTTGCTGAATATGCCGCAACAGGAAGATATTCTGCGTTATGCAGCCGGGGGGTTTCGTGATTTCACCCGCATCGCCTCCAGTGATCCGGTGATGTGGCGGGATATTTGCTTGTATAACGATCAAGCTATTCTCGATATGATTCAAGCGTTGCAAGCGAATTTAGGGGAATTTGCTGCATTAATTCGTGAGCATAAGGGCGAGGCGCTGCATCAACGGATGACTAAAGCTAAGCAAGCTCGGGATAATTATATCGCTCGTTTTGAACCCTCTAAATTAGTAGGACAACATTAAGGTGAGTCATCAAAATCTTCGTTTTATTGTGCAACCCGGTGGCAAGCTTACGGGACGGATTCGTGTACCGGGGGATAAGTCGATTTCCCATCGCTCGATCATGTTAGGCTCTTTAGCAGAGGGTACTACGGAAGTCAGTGGTTTTCTGCAAGGAGAAGATTGCTTATGTACCCTACAAGCGTTTCGCAATATGGGCGTGCACATTGAAGGCCCCAGTGATGATGGCAAAGTGACTATTCAGGGGGTGGGCTTACAAGGTTTAAAAGCACCGAATACCGATCTAGACATGGGTAATTCAGGGACTTCCATGCGCTTAATGTCGGGTTTGATGAGTGGTCAAGCCTTTGATGTGTGCATGACCGGTGATAGCTCTTTGTCGAAGCGCCCTATGAAGCGTGTCACTGTCCCCTTAGCTGAAATGGGAGCACGGATTGATGCAACTGCACAAGGTACGCCGCCTTTGAGGGTGCATGGTGGTAGTCAACTCAAAGGTATTCACTACGATATGCCTATGGCGAGTGCCCAGGTTAAATCAGCGCTCTTATTAGCAGGTTTATATGCAGAAGGTGAAACTTCTGTCACGGAGCCTGCACCGACTCGCGATCATACGGAACGTATGCTGCGCGGCTTTGGTTATACCGTCAAAACTGAAGGTAATCGGATTAGCCTAGTCGGCGGGGGTAAGCTGACTGCTACAGCAATTGATGTGCCCTCAGATATATCTTCAGCCGCTTTCTTTATGGTGGGGGCGAGTATTGCCGAAGGTTCAGATTTAATCATTGAGCATGTCGGGATGAATCCAACTCGTACGGGTGTCATTGAGATTTTGCGCTTAATGGGGGCGAATTTAGAGTTACTGAATCCGCGCGAAGTGGGGGGCGAGCCGGTCGCGGATATTCGGGTACGTTCAGCAGCCTTGAAGGGGATTCGTATTCCTGAGGCATTAGTGCCGCTGGCGATTGATGAGTTTCCGGTACTCTTTGTGGCGGCCGCCTGTGCAGACGGTCAGACTGTACTAACAGGGGCGGAAGAGTTGCGAGTTAAAGAAAGTGACCGTATTCAAGTGATGGCGGATGGTTTAATCGCTTGTGGCATCAAGGCTCAACCCACGCCCGATGGTATTATTATTCAAGGGGGGGCGATGACGGGCGGCGTCATTACTAGCCACAATGATCATCGGATTGCGATGTCATTTTCAATCGCTGGTTTGCGTGCTAGCACGCCGATGCTGATTAATGATTGTGCTACGGTGAATACTTCTTTTCCGGGGTTTGTTAAGCTGGCTCAACAAGCAGGTTTAGGAATCAGTACGGATGGAGAATAAGCAAGCCCCCGTTATTACGATTGATGGCCCCGCAGGCTCAGGCAAGGGGACGATTGCCGCTTTATTAGCGAAGCGCTTAGCTTGGTATTTATTGGACAGTGGTGCGATTTATCGCGTTGCCGCACAAGCAGCCTTAGAGGCTAAGCTGCCTTTAGAGGATGCAGAGGCTCTTGTCACCTTGATTCAAAGCTTAGAAATGCGCTTTGCCGAGGGTAAAGTATGGCGCAATGGTCAGGACGTGAGTTTAGCGATTCGTACTCCTGAAGCTGCTGATGCAACTTCGCGTATTTCAACCTTGCCCGCCGTGCGCACTGCTTTAATGGATCGTCAGCGAGCATTTCGGCAATTACCCGGATTAGTCGCGGATGGGCGCGATATGGGAACGGTCGTTTTTCCTGATGCTAAGCTGAAGGTGTTTTTAACGGCCAGCCCTGAGATACGGGCGGAAAGGCGGCTTAAACAGTTGAGCGAGCAAGGAATTTATGCTAATATTACCGCCCTTATCAGGGAGATTAAAGAGCGTGATGAACGCGATAGTAATCGCCCAATAGCACCCTTGCGTCCAGCCGATCAAGCCTTAATCATTGATAGTAGCCAGCTTAGTCCTGAACAAGTACTGAGTCTGATTTTACAAAATCAATAGCTAGTCAAGTGCTGGAAAAAAATGCAGAGGCCCAGACAAGGATTGTCCGGGCTTTTTATTTTTGCCCATCATAACAGGATGTTATGGTGAACATTTTAAATCTACAGGTAAATGGATTCATGACTGAAAGTTTTGCAGAACTGTTTGAAGAGAGCCTATCTTACACCCAGATGAAACCGGGTTCCTTGGTTAACGCGACGGTTATTGATGTACGCCCTGATTTCATTATTGTCAGCGCTGGCCTAAAGTCGGAAGGGGTCATTCCGGCTGAGCAGTTCAAAAACGAACGTGGTGAAATCACTGTACAAGTAGGCGACTTAGTTGAAGTGGCCTTAGATACAGTTGAAGATGGTTTTGGCGAGACTCGTTTATCTCGTGAAAAAGCGCGTCGGATGCGTGCTTGGGAAATTCTGGATGAAGCCTTCAAAAATGATGAGATCGTGACCGGTATCATCACTGGTAAAGTCAAAGGCGGCTTCACGGTTGAGTTAAGTGATATTCGTGCCTTCTTACCCGGCTCTTTAGTGGATGTCCGCCCAGTGCGTGATACTGCCTATTTAGAAGGCAAAGAGCTTGAGTTCAAACTGATCAAATTGGATCAGAAGCGCAATAATGTTGTGGTTTCTCGCCGTGCTGTGGTTGAAGAAGAGTACAGTGCAGAGCGCGAAGCTTTATTGGATAATCTCCAAGAAGGTCAAGCGGTTAAAGGCGTGGTTAAAAACCTCACTGACTACGGTGCCTTCCTTGACTTGGGCGGGATTGATGGTCTGTTACACATTACCGATATGGCTTGGAAGCGTGTTAAACATCCTTCTGAAGTGGTTAATATCGGTGATGAAATCGAAGTTAAGGTTCTTAAATTCGACAAAGACAAAAACCGCGTATCGTTGGGTCTGAAACAATTAGGCGAAGATCCATGGCAAGATTTAGTACGTCGTTATCCCCGCGAAACACGTCTGTTCGGTAAAGTGAGTAACTTGACCGATTACGGCTGCTTTGTTGAGATTGAAGATGGCGTTGAAGGCTTAGTGCACGTCTCTGAAATGGATTGGACGAACAAAAACGTTAACCCAGCCAAAGTCGTAACCTTGGGTGACGAAGTTGAAGTCATGATCCTTGATATTGATGCTGATCGTCGTCGTATTTCTTTAGGTATGAAGCAATGTCAAGCGAATCCTTGGGATGAGTTTGCAACCACTCATAATAAAGGTGACAAAGTATCTGGCAAGATCAAGTCAATCACTGATTTTGGTATCTTCATCGGCTTAGATGGTGGTATTGATGGCTTAGTTCACTTATCGGATATTTCTTGGAATGCTCCGGGCGAAGAAGCCGTGCGTAGCTATAAGAAAGGGGATGAAGTTGAAGCGGTTGTTCTAGCGGTTGATCCAGAGCGTGAGCGTATTTCTCTAGGCATCAAACAAATGGAGCAAGATCCGTTCTCCAATTTTGTTGCGGCTCATGCCAAGGGTAGCTTTGTTAAAGGTAAAGTGGTCGAAGTGACGGCTAAATCAGCACGCATTGATTTAGGCGATGGCATCGAAGGTATTTTACGTGCTTCTGAATTATCCCGCGATCGGGTCGAGGATGCGCGTACTTTATTAAATGAAGGCGATGAAATCGAAGCTAAATTTATGGGTGTCGATCGTAAAACACGTGCGATTAACCTGTCGATTAAAGCTAAAGAAAATGAAGAAGAAGCACGGACCATGAAGGAATATACCAAGGGTTCTGCCTCTACTTCATTAGGTGATATCTTTAAAGAGCAAATGAGTGATTAATAATAATTAATCTTGTTACTCTTTAAAATGGAATAAAATAAGTTTGGTCAAGGAAGACCTTTATTCCAGGTGCTAGGTAATTGCAAGTTTCGGTTTTAATTCCAGTGCAATTACCTGCATTCCCCGCTAGAATTATAAAACTCAAATTCAGATAAATAAGCTTCAGGAGCGTAACGGATGACCAAATCTGAAATCATTGATATTCTTACCCGTAAACAAAGTCATCTCAGCAGTAAAGATGTAGAGCTTTCAATTAAATTATTGTTAGAGTCGATGAGTGAAACTTTATCTTCAGGTGGACGGATTGAAATTCGGGGCTTTGGTAGTTTTTCATTGCATCACCGGACGGCACGTAAAGGGCGCAATCCTAAGACCGGTGATCAAGTGAGCTTGCCTCCTAAATTTGTACCGCATTTTAAACCGGGTAAAGAGTTGCGTGAACGTGTGAATACCTCACGGCAACATTATGCAATTCAAGACTAATTTTTTCTTGTTATTTAATTATGTATTTCTTTACTCCTTAGGAGGCTTTTTAGCCTCCTTCGTTATTTATATATGTTAGAAATCCTTTTTCTTTTATTACCCTTGGCTTTCTATTCTGGTTGGCGAACGGCTTATAAAAAAAATCGCTCCCAGCAAACTCATTCGAATGAAGTCTCAACTCGTTTTGTTCAAGGCGTCAATTTTTTATTGAATGAAGAGCCTGATAAAGCTTTAGATATTTTTTTAGAAGCGCCAAGTCTTGATGCGCAAGCTGCAGAAACTTTTCTAGCGTTGGGGAAAATGTTTCGCAATCGAGGGGAGGTCAATCGAGCCTTGCGTTTACATCAGCATTTAGTGGCTCGACCTGATTTAACAAATTCGCAACGTCAAGCAGCGATGTTGGCTCTAGGTGAAGATTTTTTCGCCGCTGGTTTATTAGATCGTGCGGAAAGTGTATTTAAAGAATTATTAAAAACCTATCCTAAAAATACAGCTGCTTGTATTCCCTTGCGCCGTATTTATGAGCAGCTGCATGAGTGGGAGCAGGCTTTTGAATTAACCGAGTGTTCAGTGGTCGATAAACAAGAGCGCACTCGCTTAATGGCACATTATTTATGTGAGCAAGTTGATGAGTTATTAGTTAAAAAGCAGTTATTTCAAGCGGATGAAAAACTAAAAAAAGCCTTGCATATTTATCCGCAATCCGCTCGTGTACAAACTTTATTAGCAGAGCTTGCTTTAGCACGAGGTGAGCGCAGTGCTGCCTTAAAGTATTTTCGCCAAGCTTTACTCTATGATCAACGCTTATTGACTTCATTAGTTAAACGCCTACTGACGGTATTTACTCAAAAGCTTGAATTGCAGCAATTGTATGAAGTGGTGAGTGCTGAGTATCGGCACACCCCTGATGCTAAAATGCTGCCGTCTTTAGCGGCGATTGCACAGGAAATAGGGCAGGGCAGTAGTCTAATCCCTTTGATGCATCAACATTTACAACAGGATGTCGGTAATGTGCAAACGATTGCTTGTGCCGCTCGCTATTTAAGTCATGAGGCTAACCCTGAAACCAAACCTATTTTAGATGAATTAAGTTTAGCCCTAGGTCGCCTAGCCGCTACACTACCACGCTTTCAATGTATGAATTGTGGGTATAAATTACATGAATATGTATGGCGTTGTCCGGCTTGTCATCATTGGGATTCGGTGCAGAGCCAATGAAAAAGCTGCTTGCTAAATAAGGAGTTTGTTGTGTTGAATCGTTTAATTCTTGCCTTAGATTTTCCTTCTGCTGAGTTAGCATTGAGTTTAGTCAAACGGTTATCTCCACAAGATTGTAAGTTAAAAGTGGGTTTTGAGTTATTTGTGGCAGCAGGGCCTGACTTTGTGCGTTACCTAGTGGCTCAAGGTTTTGATGTTTTTCTGGATCTTAAATTTCATGATATTCCAAATACCGTAGCAGCGGCTTGTAAATCGGCGGCTCATCTTGGGGTTTGGATGATCAATGTGCATGCGGCAGGGGGCGAGAGCATGCTACTCGCAGCTCGTGAGGCTTTAGCCGGTTTTCAACAGCCACCTAAATTAATTGCGGTGACAG
>JBJOOT010000079.1:0-14836 GCA_046051185.1 Pseudomonadota bacterium
TTCGCGTTTTTAGACTTATCAATACGCTACGATGCAGTTTTCAAAGAGATTGTCGTAGCCATGCCACCTAACACACTGATACAGATCCATAAAAGCCTGTTCGCGTTTTTAGACTTATCAATACGCTACGATGCAGTTTTCAAAGAGATTGTCGTAGCCATGCCACCTAACACACTGATACAGATTATTATTCGCATCAACCTAGCGATTGAAGCTATGAATGTTTTCAGAATGTGGTAGTAAATTTATTTACAGTAAAATGAGCGATACAAGATAGTTGCCTTGGTCATGATTCCTTACGCTTCAAGGCTTCTAAATCATGATCATCTTGCGGAAGAGTCAGTTTGGGTTGTTCAGAGGTGAGAGAGGTCAGTCTTCACAAAAAATCTATGGTTTTTTTCAATCTTGCATCACGTTAAACTCGCTTTCTTTTTTCATTGGTGGATGCTATGACCGCTCCAATACCTGCTCAACCGTTAACCACGCCACCAGATAGAATGCCGGTGCGTGAGATTCCTTATAATTACACCTCTTTCTCTGATCGGGAAATCGTTTTGCGCCTGCTTGGGTCGCGTGCGTTTGATATTCTCAAGCAATTAAGGAATGAGCGAGGTACGGGTATTTCCTCGCATATGCTCTTAGAAATGTTGGGGGATTTATGGGTTGTTAACCGCAATCCATACATTCAGGATGATTTACTTGAAAACCCTAAACGCTTCGATTCCTTACTAGAAACCTTGCGAGAGCGTTTGGAGCGCATCCAAAGTCGGGCGAATAATAATGCCCTGACTTTAGAATTAATGCAGATCACCCGCAAGGTGATTGATGATTTTGCGCAAGATTTTGCGCAGCATGCTGTCTTGCGTGATAAGGCACGTAAGAAGTTTGCTGCTTTCACGCGCAAAGATAATATCCAATTTGATGGATTAGCGCGGGTATCGCATGTCACTGATGCAACCGACTGGCGGGTTGAGTTGCCCTTTGTGGTATTGACACCCGATACCGAAGAGGAAATGGCAGCCTTAGTACAGGCAAGTATTGACTTGGGGCTAACGGTTATTCCTCGTGGGGGTGGTACAGGGTATACCGGCGGGGCAGTGCCTTTAGATGCCCGTAGCGCTGTCATCAATACCGAAAAATTAGAATTCTTAGGTGAAGTTGAGCAGCGTACTAATTTAGTCGGTGTGCAGGGGACTGTACCGGTGGTGCGTACCGGTGCGGGAGTGGTCACACGCCGTGTATCCGATTTAGCGGCTAAGCATAAGCTAGTGTTTGCGGTTGATCCGACTTCACAAGATGCCTCTACGATTGGCGGGAATATCGCCATGAATGCAGGGGGTAAGAAAGCGGTATTATGGGGAACCACTCTTGATAACCTATTGTCTTGGCGCATGGTAACACCCGAGGCCGAGTGGTTGGAGGTCACCCGCCTAAATCATAATTTGAGTAAAATTCATGACCAAGCGGAAGTCAGTTTCTCCGTTCAATATTTTGGGCAGGACGGTAAAACTAAAAAAGGTGAGCCTCAGCTATTAAGTTTTCCGGGGCGTTATTTTCGTAAAGAAGGCTTGGGAAAAGATGTAACCAATAAGTTTTTGGGCGGCTTGCCAGGGATTCAAAAAGAGGGCTGTGATGGCCTGATTACCTCTGCTGAGTTTATCCTGCACCGGATGCCGGATCAGATTCGTACCGTGTGCTTAGAGTTCTATGGCACGGATTTACACGAAGCGGTTCCTGCAATTGTTGAGATTAAAAACTATCTCGACAGCCTTGATAATGTGCTGTTATCCGGTTTAGAGCATCTGGATGAGCGCTATGTCAAAGCGGTCAAATATACGCCTAAAGGTGCGCGTGGCAGCCTACCGAAAATGGTATTGCTGGCGGATATTGTCAGTGATGATGAAACCGCCGTAGCGCGGACGGCGGCGGAAATGGTGCGCTTAGCGAATGCCCGCAATGCGGAGGGCTTCATTGCGATTAGCCCGGAAGCACGCCGTCAATTTTGGGCAGATCGTTCTCGTACAGCCGCTATTGCCGCGCATACCAATGCTTTCAAAATCAATGAAGACGTGGTGATTCCGCTGCATAATTTAGCGGAATATACCGAGGGAATTGAGCGCATTAATGTCCGGCAGTCCATGCAAAATAAGCTGAAAATGCTAGATGCTGTTCTTGCTTATTTGCAAGGTGATTTGCTGGAGCTGCGCAATGTTCCTGACTATGAAGCCAGTGCTGAGCGCTCCGCTATGGTGGATGTGAAGCGGGTGCATGCTCAAGAGTATCTTCTGAAAGTGAAGGCGCGTTGGGAAAGCTTATTGGCTCATTTTGATCAGCCAGCAGAGCGCTTTCCTGAGCTATTAGACGATACAGCACGAGCCGCTTTGCGTCCTACCGATCGGATTATTGACCTTTTATTGCGGCGGGATTTGCGTATTTCGTATCGCACTGAAGTTGAGCGCTCTTTAAAGGAAATGTTTGTTGGGCGTGAGTTAAATCCCTTACGTGAATCCCTCGATAAAATTCATGCTCGTTATCGCTCTGGGCGCTTATTTGTGGCGCTGCATATGCACGCAGGCGATGGCAATGTGCATACCAATATTCCGGTGATGTCCAATGACTATGAAATGCTGCATGAAGCAGAGAAAGTCGTGGATGAAATTATGGTATTGGCACGACGTTTAGACGGGGTTATTTCGGGCGAGCATGGCATTGGGATTACCAAGTATCAGTATTTAGATCAGCGCGAAGTGACCGAATTTGCAAGCTATAAGCAACAAGTGGATCCGCATGGGCATTTCAATAAAGGTAAATTGATGCCAGGGTCTGGATTACAAAATGCTTATACACCGTCCCTGCGCTTGGTGGAGCGTGAAGCTTTATTGCTAGAGCACAATGAGCTGGGGGCTTTAAACAAGGATATTAAAGACTGCTTGCGCTGTGGTAAATGTAAGCCGGTCTGTAATACCCATATTCCACGCGCCAACCTGCTTTATTCACCACGTAATAAAATCCTCGCTACTGGTTTGATGATTGAAGCCTTTTTGTACGAAGAGCAAACTCGGCGCGGGATTTCCATTCGGCATTTTGATGAAATGAATGATGTGGCGGATCACTGCACGGTTTGCCATAAATGCTTTAATCCTTGCCCGGTGAATATTGATTTTGGTGAGGTCAGTATTCGGATGCGCAGTATTTTGCGCGATCAGGGTAAGAAAAAGACCAGTCCGGTGACTTGGGCTTCGATGCAGTTTTTGAATATGAAAGATCCAATGAAAATCAATCTCTTGCGCACAGGGATGATTGAGCTTGGATTTAAAGCCCAGCGGGCAGCTTATAAACTTGCCAAAAATACCGGCCTGCTTAAAACGAATCAGCGCCCTATGGGAACGACGGGTAAGCCTGCGATTAAAGAGCAAGTGATTCAGTTTGTGAAAAAACCCTTGCCCGCTGGCTTACCGCATAAAACCACCCGTGCTCTATTGGGCTTGGAGGATAGTAAAATTGTGCCGATTTTGCGCGATCCACAGAAAGAGGGCGGGGATGCGGTATTCTATTTCCCCGGTTGTGGTTCTGAGCGCTTGTTTAGCCAAGTGGGCTTAGCGACTTTAGCCATGCTGTATGACGTGGGGGCAACGACGGTCTTACCTCCTGGCTATTTATGCTGTGGCTATCCACAAAATGCGAGTGGCGATTTACATAAAGGAACGGAGATTTCCACAGAAAATCGTGTACTTTTCCATCGGGTCGCGGGGGCGCTCAAATATCTCAATATTAAGACGGTGATCGTCTCGTGCGGTACTTGTATGGATCAACTGCTCAAATATCAATTTGAGCGTATTTTCCCCGATTGTCGCTTGTTGGATATTCACGAGTATTTACTGGAAAAAGGTTTAAAATTGGATGGTGTGCAAGGCGTGCAATATCTCTATCATGACCCCTGCCATACGCCCATGAAGACTTATGCTCCCCTTAAAGTCGCCAGTGAATTAGTCGGTAAGCCGGTGGTATTGACGGAGCGTTGTTGTGGTGAGGCGGGTACTTTTGCCGTCAGCCGCCCTGATATTGCAAGCCAATTACGTTTCCGTAAAGAGGAAAGTTTGCGGGCGGGAATCAAAGAATTGACGGGTGAAACCAGTGCTAAAAAGGGTAATGTGAAATTACTCACCTCTTGTCCTGCTTGCCAGCAAGGTTTATCCCGCTATGCGGATGATACCGGCTTAGAGACCGATTATATTGTCGTGGAAATGGCGAACCATTTACTCGGTGAGCAATGGCAGCAAACCTTTATTGAACGCGCGACTCATGGCGGGATTGAGAAGGTTCTACTCTAGTCCACTGATAATCCACTGATCTAGCAGCGGCTCAGATACATGAGCCGCTTTGATTCTCATCAGATAGTGGCGGCCAACCGTGTGCCTTGATCAATGGCACGCTTGGCATCTAACTCCGCCGCAAGATCTGCACCACCAATGAGATGGGTCGGTTTCGTTAAGCCTGCTTGCAGTTCACGCCGAGGCTCTTGGCCTGCACAGAGGATGATGGTGTCTACGGCTAAAATCTGGGGTTGCCCATTAATCGTTAGGTGTAAACCCGCGTCATCAATCTGCTGATACTCACAACCGGAAAACATCTGTACTCCTTTACGTTTGAGATCCGTTCGATGAATCCAGCCCGTTGTCTTTCCTAAGCCATCGCCCACTTTGCTGGTTTTGCGTTGCAGTAGATAAATAGTCCGCTCGCTAGGCGTGGGGGGTAATTCGGCCTCTATACAACCTGGGCGTTGCATACTCATATCCACCCCCCATTTCTGCATAAAGTGGGTAATATCCGCGCTATTCGTAGCGTGCTCATGCGTTAAAAACTCGGCAACATCGAAGCCAATACCGCCAGCCCCTATTAAGGCGACTCGTTGCCCCACTTTCGCACCTTTAATCACGTCGGTATAAACGAGGACTTTGGGATGTTCAATGCCAGGTATGGCGGGAATCCTAGGGTTAATACCTGTTGCTAAGATAATTTCATCCGCATCACTGGCTTCTAATTCAGCCGGCGTGACTAACTCTCCCAAGCGAACCCGCACGCCTTGTTTAGCCAGTTGCTGCTTAAAATAACGGAGGGTTTCATAGAATTCTTGTTTACCCGGAATTTGCTTCGCCAGATTAAATTGGCCACCAATCTCGGATTGAGCTTCGTACAAAGTCACTTGATGCCCGCGTTGTGCTGCCGTCACTGCAAAGGCTAAACCAGCAGGGCCAGCCCCGACTACGGCGAGTTTTTTCGGTTGCAAACTCGGTTCAATCACTAAATCTTGTTCATGGCCAGCGCGTGGATTGACTAAGCAAGTTGCGGATTTGCCCACAAAAATATGATCTAAACAGGCTTGGTTGCAAGCAATACAGGTATTAATCTCAAGAGCACGATTTTGTTCGGCTTTGAGCATGAATTCAGGATCTGCTAAGAACGGCCGTGCCATCGATACCATGTCGGCATCCCCTCGTGCTAATACCGCTTCAGCCACTTCAGGCATATTAATCCGGTTGGAAGTGATCACTGGAACACTGAGCGCTTGTCGAACTTTATGGGTTGCCCAAGTAAAGGCCGCTCGTGGAACTTTGGTTGCTATGGTGGGAATACGCGCTTCATGCCAGCCAATACCGGTATTAATAAGGGTCGCACCCACCTGTTCAACCGCTTGCCCTAGTTGGATAATTTCTTCTAAAGTGCTGCCTTGCTCCACCAAATCCAACATGGAGAGGCGGAAGATAATAATGAACTCAGCGCCCACAGCTTCACGGACGCGGCGTACCACTTCAACGGGAAAACGGATGCGGTTTTCATAAGCGCCCCCCCATTCATCCGTTCGATGATTGGTACGCTGAGCGATGAATTCATTCAGCAAATAGCCTTCTGAACCCATAATTTCTACCCCATCATAATTTGCTTGTTGTGCAAGCAGCGCACAATTCACAAAATCTTCAATTTGAGCTTCGATTTCAGCAGGGGTGAGTTCATGTGGAACAAAACGGTTAATCGGGGCTTGCAGAGCAGAAGGGGCAACCAGTTTGGGATTATAAGCATAACGCCCCGTATGCAGGATTTGCATGCAGATTTTTCCTCCTTCGGCATGCACTGCTTGGGTCACAAGTTGATGCTGTGGCAGTTGTTCGGGTTTATTTAAGATGGCAGCATGGGCTTGTACCGCACCCTCAGGATTGGGGCCAATCCCTCCCGTTACGATCAAGGCGACCTTGGCGCGTGCCCGTTCTGCATAGAAAACGGCCATGCGCTCAAAACCATCCGGTAACTCTTCTAAGCCAAGATGCATAGAACCCATCAGCACACGATTTTTTAAGGTCGTAAAACCTAAATCCAACGGAGTAAATAACTGGGGGTAATGAGGGTGAGTTAACTGGGTCATAGGGAACTCCGTTGGTAAGGGGGGTAAATTTTAAAAACTACTGCTTAAATTTTTAATCCCATCATAGACAAACTGTACGGCTAAGGCAGCTAAAATTACACCTAAAAAGCGCCGCAAAATCTCATCACCGGTGTGCCCAATAATTCTTTGCAAATGCTTCGAGAGCATCATCAACACCATATTGAGCAGCAGGACACTGATAATGGCAGCAAAGACGGCAAGATCACTTGCCACAGTAGGCGCTTTAGCAAATAGCAATATCACTAAAGTAAGCGCCCCAGGGCCTGCAATGAGCGGGATCGACAGGGGGTAAACTGAAATATCGGTTTTCTTTGTATTGGCTGCGGTGGTTTCAGAGCCTTGAGTGATCATGCCAAAAGCACTGTAAAACAGCAGCAAGCCGCCCGCAATTCGCACGGAGTTAATATTAATACCTAGATGATGTAATAAAGGCTCGCCATACAGACCAAAGCCAACCAACAAGATCGCACTAATAATAGTTGCTTTGATCGCCATGGTATTGCTATAGCGTTGGTCGTTTGCAGGTACTAAAGAATTAAAAATGAGTGCAGCACCAATAGGATCAATAATAACAAATAGCCCTGTGAAGGCCGTCAAAAAAGTGGCTACATCCATCGCTAGTCGGAGCTTTTAGTCATAATCGGGGCAGTACTATGCAGCGGTGCATAGTGGGTGGCACGTTTAGCTTGCTTGGCCTGCATGCTTTCCATCAGATCTGTGGCTTGGAACATAGCTGCTTGCCAAGTCGCCATATAGTTTAAGCTCTCCGCCACACTATGGTCGCGTGCATAATTGAGCATGGCTTTGCTACCAGCTACGGCCAAGGGTGAATGGGTGGCGATTTGTGTAGCAATCTCCATGACCGCTGTCAGCATGACCGCTTGATCAGGGAAAACTTGATTGACTAAGCCACACTCTTTGGCTTCGCCAGCTAGCAAATGACGAGAGGTGTAGGCGAGTTCGCGGACTAAGCCGGGGCTAATCCATTTTGGCAAGCGCTGTAAAGTACCTAAATCCGCAGTGATCCCTAATTCGGTTTCTTTGATAGTAAAAAAAGCCTCTTCAGTGCAATAGCGACTATCACAAGCACAGACTAGATCTAAAGCGCCCCCAATACAGCCGCCTTGAATGGCAGCTAGGACTGGCATCCGTAAGTCTTCTAAGGCAGTGAAGCAAGCTTGTAATTCTAAAACCAAGCGACGCATAAATTCAGCACGACGGCTGGGTTCACCGCCAAACATGCGTGGGTCGGGTTGGCTGAAAACCTCTAAATCCATGCCGGCACTGAAATGCTTGCCCGTTGAGGAAATAACCAGTACCCGAATATCTTCAGCTTGATCCACTGCACGAATCGCAGCGGGGATTTCCTGCCAAAATGCTCGATTCATGCTATTGAGGGCAGCCGGTCGATTCAGGATTAAGTGAGCAATTTTATTCTTAAATTCAAGTTGGAGGGTATTGTCAGCCATAGCGGGCTACCTTAACTGTCGAAACTATAGAGGAAATAGAGCCCCTATTCAGCGTGGAACAGAGGCTGGATGATGCGATGCTAGCGGAAAGCCATTTTGAAGGCCATCCCTAAAACATCATCAATGATTGAACCATCCCGATCAGAATCAAGCAAAGTAACTAAAATCCCCCCTGAGGCTTGGGGTTGTGTAGGCTCTGTACTAGCAGCGGCAGTGCCTCCAAAGAAGGATTTAGCTAAAGAGGCCATCACCATCGTCGCGATGATCGGCAAGGCTTTTTTAATGAGTGAGCTGGCAACCCCGGTTTCTTGGCTAGCATGTTCAGCCACATTGCGACTGACTTCTTTACTACCAAAAATATGCCCAAGAATGGAATTACCATCCTCGATATTCTCTTGTGTACCCAGTACCGAGGGATTTTCCATATAGCGGGAATGATTGCTAGTGCGTAGCGCCGCAATTAAACCTTCCACACCGGTTGCGTCTTTGGTGTTATGTTGCATGCCGCGTGTTAAGGCGGGAGTGACTTCTTTGACAACAGCACGGGCTTGTTCTTCACTAATGCCGAGTTGTTTGGCTAATTGAGCAATGGCATCACTGTTTTGGCTGCCAAGCAGCATATCTAGAATACCCAAAAGGAATCCTCCTCTAATAGAATCGAAATTAGCCTGCTTTACAGGCTTCACTATAGAGTGAAAGCTAGGCTTACGCTAGCACTCTACTCATTCTTTCATTGTAACGCATGTGAGCCATCCTGCGAGTTTTCCACAACTCCATACCCGCCTTTTCCTGATCAATGCTAAACTTCAGGCCTTTGTTGCGGGCTAGATTAGGGCTAAGCAGTGCGCTATTTCCTTTATTTATTGCTGATGGTATTGGGGCTAACTGCCTATCGTGCTTGGGTGGTGATGACACAAGGGTTTCCCTTGTATGTGGATGAAGCTCAATATTGGTTTTGGGCGCAAGAGCTTGCTTGGGGGTATTATTCTAAGCCTCCGATGATTGCTGCGGTGATTGCTGCAACGACGGCTGTTTGTGGTGATGCCGAGCCTTGTGTGCGAGCCGGCAGTTTAATATTTTATCCATGTTCAACGTTGATTTTATTTTTCCTCACACGGCGCTTATTTGATGAAAAAATTGCATTTGTAGCCGCTGTAATCTTCATTACCTTGCCAGCGGTGGGCTTATCCTCACTCCTGATTTCTACTGATGTCGCCTTATTCTTTTTCTGGACTTTGGCATTGTTTGCTTTCGTGCGAGTGCTTAAAACCGATGCTTGGTTGGATTGGATTGTGCTGGGTGTGGCTTTAGGTTTAGGGTTACTCACCAAGTATACGATGGGGATTTTCTTCCTATCGGCGGCTTTATATCTGCTGTTGAGTGGACGCTGGCCATTATTTATTAATTTACGGGCGTGGAGCGTGGTTTGGCTGGCGGCTATTATTTTTGCACCGAATTTATGGTGGAACTGGCAAAACCATTTTCCTACCTTCCAACATACGGCCGAAATTTCTCATCTTGAGCAAGCGGGTTTGCATTGGCGCTCCTTGGTCGAGTTTTTGCTTGGGCAACTGGGGGTATTTGGCTTAGTATTTTTTCCCTTATTCCTGCTGCTACTTATGAATTTCAAACGCTTACAGCAGCTTCCACACGCGGGTTTATTGCTCTGTTTTAGTTTGCCTTTCTTGGGGATTATTTCCCTACAAGCTTTATTGGGAACTGCGAATGCAAATTGGGCTGCGCCGACTTATGTGGCCGCGACTAGTTTATTAGCGGCTTGGTTGGTAACTGGGCAGCATACTCGGCTACTGATTGCGGGCTTGATGATCAATATCATCTTAGTGCTAGGCTTATATCATTATCAAAGCTTGGCGCATTGGCTAGGAGTGGAGCTAAACGCTAAAAATGATGTTTATAAGCGCTTGCGGGGTTGGGATGAACTGGGGCAGCAGTATTTAGCTATCCAAGCGCAGTATCCACAAGCACTACCTTTAGCCGAAGAGCGTGGCATTCTCAGTGAGCTGGCTTATTACACCCGCCCTATTGGTTTGAAGCTAGTAAGCTGGAATCCTGAACATAAATTGCGCCATCATTATGATCTTGTTACTCGTTTAGAAGGGCATGAGGGGCAGGATTTTTTATTAGTCACAGCCTCTGCATTGCCTGCTCAGATGTCGGCTTATTTTCAGTCCATTAAGCCAGTTGGCGAATTAAAACAGCGCATCTATCCCGATTATGAGCTGAGCTATGCTGTCTATCACTTGCAGAATTTCAAAGGATTAACTCAATAATGGCTACCCGAAAAATACTTTGGAGATCGCTGCCTTGGATAGGCTTTGCACTATTGACCACGCTACCCTTTTGGATTCCAGCATGGCGTTTGGATTTTCATATTTCTAATTTTTTTTATCATCCTAGTTGTAGCCCGCAAGCTTGGGTCTTGGATTGTCATCCGTTCTATCGGGCTTTGTTTTATTCAAGTATTCCCTATGCTTCTGCCCTGATTTTACTGGTGGGCGTTGCGGTAGGTTTTTGGCGGCCTCAAGCCTTAGCTTACAAACGTATGCGTTTACGCATGGCCTATTTTGTCATGGTGTTTATTTTAGGTTCGGGTTTAGTGGTGAATGCGATCTTCAAAGATCATTGGGGGCGTCCACGTCCGGTGCAAACGCAAGATTTTGGCGGGGAGGCGACTTATGTTCCCCCCGGTAAACTAGTGCTCAAGAGCGAAGGGCGTTCTTTCCCAAGCGGACATAGTTCAGTCGGTTTTGCGTTGTTAGCACTTTGGTTTATCTGGCGGCGTGAACGTCCTGATTGGGCATTATGGGGCTTGGGGGCAGGCTTATTATTCGGTTATGCGATTGGTTTAGCGCGGATCTCAGTGGGAGCGCATTATCTCTCAGATGTCATTTGGTCAGGTTGGATGATGGTGGGGGTGGCTTGGTTGGTTTACTACCCCATCATGCAAATGCCTCGACGCGAGCGAGCTTTAGAAAAAGAGCAACACTAAACAAGCGGCTCTAATCATCTAAGAATAATCGAATCACGGTATTAAGAAATTGCCAACCCAATTCAGTGGTTTGCACTTGTCGATCCTGAAGACTGAGCCAGCCTTGTTGTTCAGCGAAAGCTAGCGGTGCTTGTAAAGTTTCAGGGTTTAAACCCGTGCGTTCGGCGAATAAGTCCAAACTAAAGCCTGCTTTTAAACGCAAGGCATTGAGCATGAATTCAAATTTTAAATCCTCTGGTTTGAGGATTTGAGTTTCACTTCGGGCTTGCCCTAAAGCAACTTGTTGCAAATATTGCGCGGGTTGGCGATATTTTTGATGCCGAGTCACTTGCCCAAAAGGATCAGTAATTTTTCCATGTGCCCCCGCGCCAATCCCCAAATAATCACCAAATTGCCAGTAATTTAGATTGTGGCGGCAGCTTCGATCAGTCGGTGCATAAGCAGAGACTTCGTATTGCTCAAACCCGGCTTGTTGCAGCAAAGCTTGCCCAGCCTCTTGCATATCCACAAGCAAATCATCATCCGGTAACACAGGAGGATGCTTATAAAATAGAGTATTCGGTTCGAGCGTGAGTTGATACCAAGATAAATGGGTTGGCTGTAGATCCAACGCTTGTTGTAGATCAGCGAGGGCTTCTTCTAAACTTTGCTTGGGTAAACCGAACATTAAATCGAGATTGAAATTATCAAAACCCGCATAACGCGCAAGTTCGGCCGCTTTAAGTGCCTCTGCTTGATTATGCACTCGACCCAGTGCCTGCAAATGTTTTGGGTTGAAACTTTGAATACCGACCGAGAGGCGGTTAACACCTGCTTCACGAAAGCCTTTAAATTTCTCTTGCTCAAAGGTGCCAGGGTTCGCTTCTAAGGTAATTTCAATATTTGGGCGAAAAGGGAGTAGGGCGCGGATACCTGCTAATAATTCATCAATACTATCTGCACTGAATAAGCTAGGTGTGCCACCCCCGATAAAAATCGACTCTAAGCGCCGCCCCCAAATAGACGGTAACTCTTGGCCGAGATCATCTAACAGGGCTTGGATATACTGCTTTTCAGGCAAGTGGCTAGCGGCTTGATGCGAGTTAAAATCGCAATAAGGGCATTTGCGAATACACCAAGGCAGATGAATATACAGGGCTAAGGGAATCAAGGGCATATTAGGAAATCAAATTCGCTAAATGAACGAACTCTTTTACGGACAAGGTTTCTGCGCGTCGAATCGGATCAATACCAATGCTTTCCATCTGCTCCAGACTGACTAGGCCTTTTAGGGTATTACGCAAGGTTTTGCGGCGCTGTGAAAAAGCCTGCGCAACAAGCTGTGAGAAAGTGTGCAGATTTTGGGCTGGATAAGGCAAATTAACCCAAGGCTTCAAATAGACGACGGCAGAATCCACTTTAGGCGGTGGATTAAAAGCACCAGGGCCGACTTTCATCAGATAGGATGTTTCGCAGAAGTACTGAATCATCACGGATAAGCGCCCATAGTCACTGCTATTAGGCTCAGCCGTTATGCGATCAACGACTTCTTTTTGCAACATAAATAGCATGTCACGAATATGTTTGCCTTGCTCAAGCAAATGAAAGAGCAAGGGCGTAGAAATATTATAGGGTAGGTTGCCAATGATCCTTAGAGGCTCAGCTTCACCTCGTAAGCTCTGTATATCAAGCTTTAGAGCATCTAGAGCATGAATCGTGAGCTTCCCTTGGGCTTGTGGTTGTTGTTGCCACCAAGCAATGACATCGCGATCAATTTCAATCACATCCAGTTGTGGCAAACGCTCAAGCAGTGGAAAAGTTAAAGCCCCAGGACCGGGGCCGATTTCCACGACGCGGTCTTTGGGGCTTAAGTTTAAAGTACGGAGCATGCGTTCAATCACGCCACGGTCATGCAGAAAATGCTGACCGAAGCGTTTTTTAGCCTGTTGAGCGTACTGATTCAAGGATTAGTCCAGAATCTTTAATTCAACACGGCGGTTTTGTGCACGACCTTCCGCAGTATTATTAGTAGCAATAGGATTTTCTTCACCATAACCCACCGCTGTTAAACTCGCCGTGACACCTTGATCTGTGAGATATTTTTTCACCGCCTCAGCACGTTGTTGTGAGAGGTTTTTATTTAAAGTGTTATCACCGACCGAATCAGTGTAGCCATCGACTTCAATTTTTAGCTCGGGGTATTTTTTGAGAGTCACTGCTGCTTCATTTAAAATCGGCAGAGAATCCTTGGTTAAACGATCAGAGCCGGTCTCAAAATTAACACCACGTAAGTTAATATTCTCTGTTTTGGCACAACCCACAGGATTGACACCAGCACCAGCCGCTGTGCCTTCACAAAGGTCATTCTCGTCCGCCACGCCATCTTGGTCAGCATCAGCGATCGCATCACAACCTGTCGCATCTACTTTAACACCTGCTGCAGTGGTTGGGCATTTGTCAGTACTGTCGACTACACCATCCTTGTCCGTGTCGAGTTCGCAGCCTGTGGCATCCACTTTAATACCTTCCGCAGTGCTTGGGCATTTATCCGCGCTATCAACGACACCATCCTTGTCGGTATCGAGTTCACAGCCCATTGCATCCACAGTTTTACCTGCTTCAGTGGTTGGGCATTTATCCGCGCTATCAACGACACCATCTTTGTCGGTGTCAAGTTCACAACCTGTGGCATCTACAGTTTTACCCGCTTCAGTGGTTGGGCATTTATCCGCGCTATCAACGACACCATCTTTATCGGTATCGAGTTCGCAACCTGTGGCATCAACCTTGATGCCTTCAGCGGTGGTTGGGCATTTATCCGCGCTATCAACGACACCATCTTTGTCGGTGTCAAGTTCACAACCTGTGGCATCGACGGTTTTACCTACTTCGGTGGTTGGGCATTTATCCGCGCTATCGACAACGCCATCTTTATCAGTATCGAGTTCACAACCTGTGGCATCGACGGTTTTACCTGCTTCGGTGGTTGGGCATTTATCGGCACTATCGACGACACCGTCTTTGTCCGTGTCGAGTTCACAACCTGTGGCATCAACCGTAATACCTTCAGCGGTGGTTGGGCATTTATCGGCACTATCGACGACACCGTCTTTGTCCGTGTCGAGTTCGCAGCCTGTCGCATCAACTTTAATACCTTCAGCGGTGGTTGGGCATTTGTCAGTGCTATCGACGACACCATCCTTGTCCGTGTCGAGTTCGCAGCCTGTCGCATCCACAGTTTTACCTGCTTCGGTGGTTGGGCATTTGTCAGTGCTGTCGACTACACCATCTTTATCGGTATCGAGTTCACAACCCGTGGCATCAACCGTAATACCTTCAGCGGTGGTTGGGCATTTATCGGCACTATCGACAACACCGTCTTTGTCCGTGTCGAGTTCGCAGCCCGTAGTATCCACAGTTTTACCTGCTTCAGTCGTTGGGCATTTATCCGCGCTATCAACGACGCCATCTTTATCGGTGTCTAACTCACAACCTGTTTCATCAACCTTAGTGCCTTCAGTCGTGGCTGGACATTTATCGGCGCTATCGACCACACCATCTTTGTCGGTGTCAAGTTCACAGCCGGTGGCATCGACCTTAATGCCTTCAGCGGTGGTTGGGCATTTGTCAGTGCTATCGACGACACTGTCTTTGTCCGTGTCGAGTTCGCAGCCGGTGGCATCCACTTTAATGCTCTCAGCAGTGGTTGGGCATTTATCGGCACTATCGACAACGCCATCTTTGTCCGTGTCGAGTTCGCAGCCGGTAGCATCAACCTTAATGCCTTCAGCGGTGGTTGGGCATTTGTCAGTGCTATCGACGACACTGTCTTTGTCCGTGTCGAGTTCGCAGCCGGTGGCATCCACTTTAATACCTTCCGCAGTGGTTGGGCATTTATCGGCGCTATCGACAACACCATCTTTGTCGGTGTCAAGTTCA